>JBMOHT010000063.1:0-19110 GCA_049317705.1 Bacteroidota bacterium
TTAAAAGTAGTCATCGTTTACTTTACCGTTAACTTAAAAAAAAAGAAATTCACAGTCAAGCGAATTTTCTACGGGGAATAGCTTAGCAAACAGCTAAAATATTCAATGAAATCAGGCTATTGTGTGGTGAAGTGCCAGAGAGGACCGGCGACCGTATCGCGGCCGGAGATGCGGTCTATGCGCCAATAATAACGGGTGGATGGTTCGAGATCTTGGAGCAGGAATTCCCGAGTGATTGTTTTTTGTACTGGATGGATGTTCTTCTCTTTTCCGAAATAGAGCAGTGACGATGCATTACCACGGGCCGGCATCCATTTCAGAAGAAGAGAGTCTCGCCGCTGTGCGTACGCTCCTGTGCGCGGTGAAGGATGGGAAACGAACGGAAGCAGAAAAGGAAGCGATGTTTCGGGATCCCACTTCCCGGCAAATGTCCAGCGGGCATCGATCTGTTCGGGTGACGGCGAATTCTTTGCAGTGGAAATATTATCGTTGAACCATTCAAAATCCCCTCCTTCGCGGTGACTATTATAGTAGTAATGACGCGCTCCCCACTTCCACGGTTTGGCATTCGGTGAGTACGAAGGATAATGGATCTGCTCATCCGCCATGTTCTTGGAGAAGAGACAATCGAGAAGATAGAATTGTCCGTCCACATGATGTCGGCCGAGCGGAAAACCGGGCACACCGTCGAAATAACTGTAGCGGATGACGAATTTCTGGTCCTCATCCCCTGCTCCGTGATGCCAGAGCGATGCCGTCAGATTCTGTCCATAGAATCTGCTGTCGGTGATATAACACCAGCCGCGGGGACAAACATAATCGACCCATCCTTCGAAGAAGCAATTGGAATGATAATACATCCCGTCGAATGAGTCCCACAGACTCACCGTATCTCCGCCGCCGCCGATCACATTACAATAGAGCAGCGCGATCCTCGTTCCTTTTCCCCAGACCGCGAATTGATGATCATGATCATTGTACAATGTTCCGTAATTATTCTGTATGGTCAGATTCGCGAATGTAATATCGGTCACCGCAGAATCGATGTTCACTGTTGCCGATCCCCAATCCGACGGATTGTTCTTCAGCCAATTCTTCCGCAGTTCGGCATACACTATACGCGTGCTGTCACGGTCCTCGCCGACAATAGAGATATAACTATTGGAGATAAATATTTTTTCGTGATATGTTCCGTTCTTCACGATGATGGTCACGTTCCGCGTATTGTTCTTCGGAATGGAATTGATGGCCGCCTGGATCGTAGTGAATGCACCCGTTCCATCCTGTGCCACAATGATCTCAGGACGCTCAGCTGCGTTCAGCATGCCGATGAACAGCAGAATGGAGATCAACATCAACGCAGTAAAGTTCTTCATCATACTGATTTCATTTTATTTGATGTCGATTTGAAGGACATCCGCCGACCCATTCGTCGATTGGTCGGGCGGTGACAACGCAAACAATCCTATCCTCGCTCCGATCCACCTGCCCGGCTGTGCGGTAAATTCTTTTCCGAATGGATGATATTCTTTGTTATTGTTGCTGTATGAGAAACGGCAGATTGCATTGGTATCCACATCGGCTCTAAGATAGATCATTGTCGATGGATAAGAGATGGTTTCGCCGACTGTTTCTGTTCCGTTATGAAGAGCATCCGCACAATTCCTTTGAGAAAGTGTTGTAGTGCTGTCCGTCCGTTCAAAAACAAGTGCGGAGTATTCCATTCCGGCAATGATCAGACCGGCGTGCTCGCCTCTCGCCAGCCGCGAAATATCCATTGTCACGGTCACAGAGAATGACGGTGCAGGGAATTTCTGGAGGAGGATATTCGGATTCCCGAGGATATTGTTCACATCGGACAATCTCGAAACCGCATGCAAACGGAGCGCTCCTTTTCGCGCAGCGAGTGAATACCATTTGGTCCGCTTGTTGGCGTTCCATTGCCACTGAAGTCCCAATTGAGACGATGAAAAATCGTCTGATGTCTGCGGAATGATCCGTTTAGATGGTTTGGTTGATGCCGGTTTTATTGCTCCCATCACCGGCGCTCCGTTATCCCCCATCACCGGCCAATCGTTTTGCCACTTCATCGGCTGAAGATGGACGATCCTTCCGTACGCTCCCTTATCCTGAAAATGGATGAACCATGAATTACCGGAAATGTCCTCCACCCATGCTCCCTGATGAGGTCCGTTCACCGGAGTACCCATCTGCTGCAGAACGATACTATCCTTGAACGGACCGAACGGCGAATCACCGCGGAGGACCGTCTGCCATCCCGTTTTCACTCCTCCCGCAGGTGCGAAGATATAATAGAAACCATTTCGTTGATAGAATTTCGGTCCTTCCATCGTCGGATGTTTTTCATGCGCATCAAAAACGAATGATCCGGTATCGGTCACTGCAGTTCCCTCCGCATTCATCCGATGAACGGTCAGCATACTGTTGAATCCAGCCCGGCTCTTTGCCCATGCGTGCACAAGATATGCATCGCCGTTGTCATCCCACAACGGACAAGGATCGATGAGTCCTTTTCCTTTTTCCACGAGCACCGGTTGTTCCCACGTTCCGCGGATATTCTTCGTCCGCACCAGGAAAATGCCGATATCAGGATCTCCGTAGTAGATATAGAATGTTCCGTTGTGATGACGGATGCTCGGCGCCCATACGCCATTGCCGAATTGAGGACGAGAATATATTGCAGAAGGGAGTGTGTCGAGTGCGTGACCGATGATGGTCCAGTTCACAAGATCGGTGGAATGAAGTATCGGAAGTCCGGGTGATTCCTGAAAACTTGAAGAGACGAGATAATACTCATTGCCGACCCTGACAACATCAGGATCGGAGTAATCAGCAAAGAGAACAGGATTGGTGTAGGTGCCGTCGCTATTATCGGGAGTCCATCCTTGAGCGGGACCGGAATGGATTCCGCACAGAAAAAGGATGACGAGAGCAGTGAACGATGGTCTGCATGAATGCATTCTCATAGAACAAATGATCCGTTCGAACAGGAACTACTTCCGTGACTTTTCACTTTTCTTGAGACAGGTATCGCCAAGAAGGATCTTCGTCGGAAGTTTGATGTGTTTGGGCTGGAAATATTCGGCATTGCGGATATTTTCCAGCGTGAGTTCCACTGCTGCACGTCCCATCGCCGCTGCCGGCTGATCGATGAGTGTCATCCTGGGGACAAGGAATTGATTGAATCCGGCATTACCGAAACAGATGATGTCGAAATCTTTTGGGATCTGGAGACCAAGTTCATTCGCCGCTTTATAGATACCGAGCGCCACAGGGAAACTGACCGCCAGGATGAATTCCGGCAGATTTCCCGAACTGTAGAGTTTCATGAATCCTTTGTAGCCGTCCTGTTCGCCGAATCCTCCAAGAATGATCTTCTCGGGATAGATCGGAAGTTTGTGCTTCTTCAATGCATCCTTGAATCCTTTCAAACGGTCCCGTCCGATATTGGTATGCTGGAATCCGCCGATGGTGCCAAGTTTCTTATACCCGCAGCTGATCGCCTGTTCCGTCGCCATGAATGCTCCTGCATAATCATCATTCACGATCGTATTGAATTCCTTCAGCGGAATGATACGGTCCAGGAACGTGATCGGGAGTCCCATTTTTCGGATGGTATCAAAGATCGTATAGTCGATGGTATTCTCGGTGACGGAGATGATGAGACCGTCCACACGCATCGACAGCAGCGACTGAATATGAAGGATCTCCCGTTCGGGATTCTCCTGTGATACGGTGAGGACGATCTCGTAGCCGTTCTCGAATGCAACATCGTAGATGGACTCGATGACGGTGGAAAAGAAGAAGTGTGCGATCTTCGGAACGATGACACCGATCATCTTTGAATTCTTCGAGGAAAGATTCCGCGCCATGAAATTCGGAACATAGCCGAGTTCCTTTGCGACTGCTTTCACTTTCTTCACGGTCTCGGCGGAGATATCCGGATGACCGCGAAGGGATTTTGAAACAGTGACACTCGATACGTTCAGACGTTTAGCGATGTCTGATAATTTTACTTGGAATCCTTTTTTTACCATAATGATGCCTGCATGATGTCGTTACTACACTGTTTACTAATCTCTCAAAAATTATCCTCATTCCAAAGCGGAATCGCTCAACGCACTCTCTTCGCTTGAGCACAGATCCAGCCGACAAATGATTCTGCGGCACCGTAGTTTTCGTATCCTTTGGGCAGGCGCCGATTGTCAATGTATTCATTGTAGAGCCACGGATCGCCGACAGCCAGCACTTTTCCTTTTCCGAAGGATGCTTCCGCCATTACCGTGATGCCTCGGGAACTGAGGATCGCTTTCGCCGGCGGTTTGACACTCAGCGAACTGACCTGTTTAATGAATGCCGCGTGAACATTCGCGAATAACGGATGGGACGGGAACTGCGTGATACGCGCTGAATCGTATTGATTGTTCACAACATCCAGGTACAGATCCTCGTTGAAATGGATGCCGAACCGGTTTGAAAGTCCGTTCAAATGCTCGAATTCACAGTTCCCTTTATCATTCGCCATCAGTATCAGCACTCCCCCGGCCTTCACCCAGCGTTCGATGACATCTGCTTCATTCTTTTCAATGACGTTGGGACGCTCCGTCTCTTTCGGCGTATCAGGATCAACGATAATGTACACACTGAACCGTTTCATGGATGAATCCGTCGGAGCACTCTGCAGCGTATCCGGATCGGCACCGTTCAAGTCGATGATCCTCGCCAGTTCGGAGAATCCGCTGTTCGTCGTATCATCCCACACATAATGGAAGCGGAATTTCGAAGAATCTTTCTTCATCTTCCATTCGCTGTTGTAGTATTCATCCAATCCCACCACTTTCCCGTCCCCCGGAAGCACCGGCAGGGATCTGACAATGATGTCATTCTTTAACGCCAGCGGAAGTTCATTAATTCCATCCACGACCATTTGTGCTATACGGACCGCACCGTTCCTGGTGAAATGCGTATTATCATCCTTCCCGTTCGGAAGTGCCCTGTACACATTCGGCTGCACGGATAAGAGATAGAACGGTTTAGAGCGTTCATCACCAAGCTGTTCCAATAATACTCTGCTCTTTTGGTGAAGATCAATGAGCGGTACTTTTTCCTGCTGAGCGACCTCACGCACAACGGCGGGATACTCCAGCATTTTGTCTTTGTATGTGCCGTTCTTATCAAAGCTTCGGCGGTTCACCGGGGTCAAAAGAACAGGAATTGCCTGGTGTGTTTTGGCATCGCTGATGAAACGGAGAAGATTCGTTCGGTAATCCGTCCGCGCATCGGCAAAGCGTGATGTATCCTCCGTCTTCGAATCATTGTGGCCGAATTGAATGAAAACGTAATCACCCGGACGGATCCTCGCCAGGACCGTATCCCACCGTCCTTCATACAGGAAACTGCGCGTGCTTCGTCCGTTCTTCGCGTGGTTGTAAAAGACGACGTTCTTCGAGAAGAAGAGCGGTATCATCTGTCCCCAGCCGTGCTCGGGATTATCGATGAGCGGTTTGTCCGCCATGGTAGAGTCACCGATAAGAAAAACGCGTACCGGCGCATCCGGCGTGAAACCGCAGAATGCCGCGCAAAGAATGAAGAGTGATATTTTTTTCAGGGAATTCATCGTGAAAGTTTTTCCATTTCAATGGCAGCGAGCATCAGCGGACCGTATCCTTTGAAATCGTTCGTCCGTTTCTGTTCGCTGATATAATATTCATAACTTCCGTCGCGGTATGGATTTCCACCGAGTCCGGAGACGCGCACTACGTCGTGCAGCGAGACGAACCCCTGCTCATCCACCGTGACCAGCTGCTTCAATACGGCGTTGTAGGATTCTGTCGCAGCGGCGCGGAATTCCTTCGGCAAATATCCTTTGTTCACTCCTTTTGCCATGGCATAGACGAACATCGATGATGCCGATGCTTCGGGATAATTTCCCGCAGAACCTGCACGATCTAACACTTGATACCACAGCATTGTTTTGGGTTCGCGAATGCGCAATACAGCTTCCATATACTCTTTGAAGAGTTTTTCCAATTGCTTCCGTTTCGGATGTTGTGCGGGGAAATTGTCGAGCACATCCACCAATGCCATCGCATACCACCCCATCGAACGTCCCCAGAAATTCGGTGAACAGCCGGTCTCTTTGTTCGCCCAACCCATCTGTTTGCTCTCATCCCATCCGTGGTAATACAGACCGGTCTTCGGATCCTTCAAGTGTTTCTCGATCAAGAGGAACTGATTCGCGATATCATTGAAAGCTGCCCCATCATTGAATGTTCTCGAATAGAGCGCATAGAACGTTTCACCCATATACAACCCATCGAGCCACATCTGGTGCGGATAGATCTTCTTATGCCAGAATCCGCCCTCACTCGTGCGCGGATGGAGCGCTAACTGGCGGCGGAGTGTATCCGCTGCGGTACGGTATTTTGCATCCTTGAAGAGATCGAACGCCCGAAGTACGGGAACGCCGGGAGTGATATTATCGATATTGAATTCGGTAAGTTTATATGTGTTGATCGAACCGTCCTGCCTGATGTAATTGTCCAGATTCTTCTTCAGATACTCAATATACCGCCTGTCGCCCGTATGCACATACATCTGATAGAACGATTCCAGCATGAGTCCCTGCTCATAATTCCAGCGTCTTGATTTTTCTTCCTCCGCATACACAATGGAATCAGGATGCTGGGCAATGAAACTCTCAGCGAGCCGCACGGACCACGGTCCTTGTTTCGGTATGGATTGGGACAGAAGAACGGCAGTAAAGAGAAGAACGGAACAGAATAATTTGATCATCGTCGTTAAAAGAAATGCCGGATGATCCGATGGTCTATCGGACCATCCGGCGGTGATATTATTTCAGGAGCATCATTCGTTTCGTCTGCACGCTGTTACCGGTGCGGACGGAATAGAAATAGATGCCTGAGCCGAGGTCGGATGCATCGAACTTCATTGAATACACGCCGGCATTCAGCGGACCCGAATAGAGCTCCGCTACTTTTTGGCCGAGCAACGAATAGACATTCACTGACACACTACCATCCGCAGGAATGCCGAACGAAATGGTCGTGGACGGATTGAACGGGTTCGGATAATTCTGACTGACAAAGAATTCTTTCGGAACCGAAGAACCTTGTTCGGCACGGACACCTGTCACCGGTAATTTCAAACTGCCGCCAAGATAGGAAATGGTTGCACCTGCGCCAAGTGTGAATCCGATTGTATTGTCCAGCTGACCCGCCTTCAATGCAAGAACGCCGTTGATCGTAACGGGAGCAAGCAGTGTGAAACCTGCAGTATTATTGATCGTGAGATTCTTCACTGTTGCCGGAAGCAGTGTATCCACCTGCGCTGCAACACCGTCGTATTCATAATTTGCCGCTGTGCTCAGTGAAGTTCCTGCGGTCACATTGATATTCCCTTTGAGTCCTTTCGGATGACCGCTGATCACTGTTCCGCCCGCTTGGAGGGTGAATGTACCGGCAGCACTGCCGCCGAGTGAACTGGTGTCGAAATCAACGATGGCACCGCTCTTCACTACGAATCGTACGTTCGATGAGGATGCACCGCGGAGGAAGAGCTGTTTCTTTGTGCCGCTGAAGAATACCGAATCCGGTTTCGTTGCAGTAGAGTTGGTAGTAAAGCTTCCTTCGAGAGCACTGACATTCCCTTCAAAGTACCAGTTCACTGATCCGCCGGAACCGTTCGCGATCTGAAATGCTCCTTTCGAAACGACATCACCTTTGGTCACAACGGAGAATGTATCGTCAGGACTACCGGATCCGGTCGACGTGAAATACGCTGTTGCAGTATCCAGCTGGATACCGCCGTTGATGGTGATCAGTTTTCTTCCGCCCGGAATGGTGATGTTCGCCGCCGTGAGACGAAGATACTGCGAATTGCTCTTGATGACTCTGATCGTTCCGCCGATGGTCTGATTGGACATTCCCAAATTCAGACCGGCGCTCTGCGCAGGACAATCCCATGTGATATTGTAGAAATTCTGTGCAGCATTGTTCGGCATGTTTGCCGTCGCACCGGTCACTAACAGTGTTGAACCGGTCGCCCAGGTCGCTTTCGGGATCGTGCCGCCGTTCACGGCATGTTCATACGTGCTTCCGTTGCCGAATACCACCTGTGTTGAATCGAACGTGCCGATCTTTCCGCTCAAGGTCTTCACTTTTCCGGTGATGGTGACCGCTGAACTGAAGTAGACAGAATCCGTTGCGCGGATGATATATGTTCCGCTGCCGGTCGGGATCGTACCGCTTTTCCATGTTGTGATGGAGTTCCAGTTACCGTTCCCTGCAGTGCTGTCCACTTGAGCCGAAAGAGCTGTAACGAGACTCAGCATACAGATGATAATAAAGAGTGTTTGTGAATGTTTCATTGATACCTCCGATATGTTTGATGATGAAAATTTGAAAAGACAATTTCGCTTTCTGCCGATAAGGTACAAAGACACAAATGTTGAAAAAAAATACGATACACAAAGTATCCATTTATCCTTTGTGGTATTTTGTGCTTATACCAATAGTGTCCCTTCGGGAGCGGCAATTTGCTAACGATAACTACGTTTGCATGAGGTCGCTGAGCAATGACAATAATTCTTTACCAGGGAATTTCGTACGAAAGATCCGCGCTCACCGTTTGGGCTGTGACGGTGTTGATACTGACCGCACTGGCCCACATGTCGATATATTTCAATTTTGAATATTCATACACAGCATTCAGGTGCAGACCGGAGAACACAGCTCCGAATCCGACAGAATATACAGTGGAACGTGCCGATTCTCCGGGCAGCGGATTACCATTCGGTTCGAACACCTCAGCCTGCTCACGCGCTCCCGCACGCAATGTCAGCATGGACATTGGACGGTATTCGAGTCCAAGATGGAGCACATTTGCAGATATCCACGGCTTGGTCACGCTTTTTCCGGTCCGTTGATATTCGGCTGATGCGTACGGACGCAGATCATATTGCAGTCCGAGCGTCAGATTCTCGCGGACAGCGATCGTTATCGCTGCGCTTCCTCGCATCGGTATTGTCATCTTATCTTCACCTTTTGATGCCGTTGCAGAGGATGCCCCTATTGTATCGGTCCTGACAACGGATGAATATGTGCGGGTGATGGTTGTCGCCGGTTTCACCGAAAGTCCGAGGCCGACGAATTTCCCGCGATAATATACGCTCACGGTGAATTCCTGACCGTCATATTTCGATGTTCCGGTCGTGGATGAACGGTAATATACGGACTCTGCACGGAAGAAATTCTGATAGAACCGGATTCGTCCTCTTTCGACTTGCGTCTCGCGGTCATCCGAATTCCCTTTCAGCAGCATCGCATTCACACCGACAGTGAAGCTCTCCCACAATGCCGCGGAAAGAGCACCGCCGTATGACTGAATGGAACCGGTCCTCTGCTGTGTGTATTGGAACCACCTCACCGGAATGGAATTCGTATCCAGATTATTCGGCGGGATCGTGGTCGTATTCGGATTCACCGACAAAATGGAAGGTGACAATACATTATTATTTTGGAACGTCCACGTAAGATCGGAGTACTCCGCCATTCCGGCACCGACAGAGAATTTCATATCACCAACAGAGAGCGGAACGGCGGCAAAGACATTGATGGTCCCTGCATGCGGCTGCTGGGTGCTCCACCCCGGCGCGATCTTATCGAACGGCCTCTGGACTGAATCTTTCGCCTGATAGGTCAGCGACGTATCGTATGTTGTAGGATTCGAGATGACCCCTGTCAGCCCTTCCATCAGCAGACTGAAATTGGAATAGTATTTCAACGGACTATACTGTTGTTTCTGCGCTGCATCAGAATAGTACTGAGCACCGCCGACGGAGATCCTCGGTGCAGACAATCCCTGCAGTGATGAAGGATTGGTGAACATCATTCCGACACCGGCATCAGCACTCCCGAAGGTAACACCGCCGAACGAACGCGCAGTGACGGATGGTGTGGTGAAATGATCGAGACCTTGAAATGTCAGCGGCTGTCCGAATCCTTGCGCTTCACCGACCGCTGCAATGGCGAGTGTACACAGAAGGAGTGCTAACGTTCGAGAACCATGCTTCTTCATTATAATACCGCTCCTAAACTAAATCGATGGACATTTCCCAAATATGTTCCGACGGAACTGAAACTGTAATCGAATTTCAATGTTACAGCACCGAACGACTGCTGAATCCCGCTTCCGAGCGTGAGTCCTTCGGAATCGTAATTGAATTTATACCCTGTGCGGAGCGCAAAGACTCCGGCATATTCGTATTCCAGACCAAAGTGCGCCTGCTGCGCATAATCATTCGGCTGGAAGAGATCGAATGCCAGTCCTACTCTGTTGGTCTCATCATATGCCGCGATGGCATCGGTGCCGATCAGATTCGCCGCGATGCCCCAGCGGAACATCATCGGCAGCGGATTCGATTCTTTCGCGTAGGTCACATCACCGCCGAAATTCTGAACAGAGGCGGCGATCTCAATGGAACGGAATCCCGTTTTGTAATGGAAACCGAAATCGAACATCAGTCCGTTCGCCCACGTATTCACCGTTTCATCCACTCCCTGACTCACCTGCGTCATCACCGCCGCTCCATTATAGAGTGATTCGTGAGCGAATTTTGCGGAGAGTCCGACCGTGAATTTGTCGGTGAGGTTCTGTGCGTAACTGATGCCGAACAAATAGCTGTACGGATGAAATGTATTACCGGTCAACCCCGGATCGATCTCTTTGTTGATGTACGGACGAAGCATGCTTGCTTCAAGGAATTCGCCGAAATCGACATACTGGATCTGCGCCGCAACATTTCCCATATCACCGAGTGATACCGCATAAGCGAGTGCACCCTGGCGGGAATCGAAGATCCATTGGATATACGATGAGGTGATCTCCTGATTCTTCACTGTGCCGAGTCCGCTCGGATTCCAAAAGACCGCATCGGCACCGGAAGCAAGCACACTGTACGCATCACCGAGTGCGGCACCGCGTGCGGAGGGCATAACTTTCAGGAACTGCATGGAGGTACTCCCAACCTTCTGAGGGAAGACCTGCTGCGAGAGCATGCAGAGAAGGAATAGTGAAAGAAGATATCTGCTGAAATTTTTCATTGCGTTCATATGATTGGTCAATGAATGATGACAAATTTACCGGTGGACCGTTTCCCGGTCTCATGGTCGTCCACCGTAAAGAAATACACACCCGATGCGATGATCTGGTTATTCCTGGAGATCTGGAAATACTCTCTCTGGAATCCTTCTGTGGAAGGTGTGTTGTGTTCGATCGTCGTGATCAATTGACCGCTGTACGAGAAGATCCGGATGGTGCACTGTTTCGTCAGACCATAGAATCCTATCCGGTCCGTATAATCACCGTTCTGCGATGAGCCGCTCCGCAGTCCGTTCGTCACGATGAGCGGATTCGGTACGACATATACTTTTCCCAATGCTGCTGCCGCCGGGGACTGGGTCGTATGACGGATAAAGTTCGTCGCAACACCGCTCTTTTGTCCGGCAGAGTCGACGGAATAGACCATATAATAGACATCCTCGCCAAGGTTGCTCTCTCTGTCGTAGACCACATACACCGTATCGCGGAAGTATCTCGGATCGCGTTTACCGACACTGTCGATCTTCGTCCACGGTCCAAGCGCACTCAACGACCGCATCGCTTCGTAGTGACTGAACGGAGCTTTCAATCTCGGTGTGGTAAAGGTTTCAACATTCGGTTTCCAGGTAATTCTGTTCACCGCGGCGCCCGTATTCTCTACGATCAGCGCCGGTGCGGGAACAGGGATCTTCACAGTATTATAGACACCTGTTGCCGGCGTTGTCGCCGGTTCAAATTGGAGCGAATCCCATTTTATGAGAGGATTTCCCGTGTAGATCTGAATGGCTCTGTCCGCCGCATCGCGGATGGAGACTGCACCCGGTGTAACATACCACGGCAGCGGATGTGTCTGCAGATAATCGCTACCGATCACCGGCGGCGCGGTCGCAACATCGGGATACGTCAGCGATTTTGTCCAGCTCGGAACCGGATGGAATCCTAAACTTGATTCGGTTCCTGTACCGCCGCCGAGATCCGAATAGACGCTGTCGCTCGCAACTCCCGGACCATAACCGGCAACTTCCGCGATCGTGAAACGAAGATGTTCACCCTTCGGCATTTTGTAGGGGCCGAATACATAACCGTGCGCAGCGGGCTGAGTCCAACCGAGTGTCCACGACGGTTTCGTTCTTCCCTTCCAATAACTCCACGATGCCGTGTTCTTATATTTTGTCACGAATCCCGTCGAATCGGTTGAACCGTTGAACGGTGATGTCTTTCGCGTGGTGATGTCCAGCCAGGTCTGTATCTTGCTGATATCGATATTCGCATTCTCGTAGCGGTTGGTGTACGGCTGTTTCAGTTTTCCGTTCACATCCCACACATAGTTGCTGTCCGCTGTTTTCGGATAGTTCGTCTGTCCTTTCACCGCGAGATGATCATAGTCATAATGCAGCGGGAAAATTCCCACAGCCTGCGGTGAATTCAAACCGCCGCGGTCGCCGGGCTGGGACCAGAGATTGAAGAATGTTGAATCCGGCTTTCCGTTCTTGTCATGGTTATAGGACATCCATCGGGAAAGATCGTACCGCGCATACTGGTCCTTTCTCCGCAGATCCCCTTCTCCCCAACGGTTGAAGGTCCG
Organism: Bacteroidota bacterium; assembly: GCA_049317705.1. GTDB lineage: Bacteria > Bacteroidota > Ignavibacteria > UBA10030 > UBA8401 > UBA8401. Next base: position 12,728 of record JBMOHT010000063.1, read on the forward strand.
CTCCATGCCGAACATCGACGTGCTGAAACCGTATCCCCACCCTACGAATCCGTCCGTATAATCCACCGTGTCTTTATTGACGATATCATATTCATAGATGATGAAACTGTTGTATCCGGGAATGCTCCACGCGCGGCTCGTGCGGGTCACTTCAAAATTCAGGATTCGTGTGGTCCATTTGGCGACGATGATCTCTTCCGCCTCATTAGGATTGTAAGCAGGATTCAATTCGCCGTTCGACAGCACAGGATAATTCTCAGTGCGTGTGATAGAAACAGGATCGACATACACACCGGCGACCGCAACTGCTTGTCCGTTACCTGTGGTCGTTACTGCACCGCATGCGACTGTTTTGTTCACTCCTCCTTTGAATCCGCTCAGATACAGACCGCCGCCGAAGGAATTGTGCTGTCCCGCATATTTCTTCCGGTCGATGATCACTGATGAGTTCGGGGGATATTCCATGGACGAGAAACCGTCGACCATACCCGCGTCACCGCGGTCGAATGCCCGTCCGAGTTCGCCGGTATTATAGACAGTCTGATGGAGCACTCCGCGGGAATGCTTCATCGGCGTCCGCACCTGTGCCGGCAGCAGCGAGACGCCGAGGACGAACGCGATACAAAGTGAAAATGTTGATCTCATGAAAAGCACCTGTTCACACTATTGATATTAGAAATCGATGGTCATACCGAAACTGTAGGACCGGGGAGCATTATCGTAAATTAAGAATGACTGGTCCACCGGGAACGAGAGAGCGCTCTTAAGATTGTTCTCGTTCCAGTAGAGCACTCCGTGATTCGCATCGTTCAGCGGAAGATTGTCGTACGATTCGATCAGATTGTTCGACTGTCCCGCATTCACCTTCGGGAAGAGATAGGAATAATTCAGGATCCTGTTCTCGAACAGATTGAAGACCTCTGCATAGAACACCGCACGCGTTCCGAAGAAATCGTAAACGGTCTTCGTGAATTTCAGATTGGTGTTGTATTCCGCAGGAGTGCGTGCACCGTTGATCAGTTTCGTGTTCCTGGACGATGTGTATGGACGGCCGCTCCGGGCGAATGAATTGGACGAGACCGAGATCCTTCCTAAAGGATAGGAATCCATGATCATTGGTCCCCAATCCTCATCCGTCACATAGGCAAGTGTCACCACTAGATTGTGTGTGCGGTCGAAGTCGAGCGTGATGTCTCGGCCGGGAACATTCTGCATATCCGAAATGATCACGGGTGTCTTCGTGAGGGTATCGATCACTTCGATGAATTTCGGCGATGCATTCGAGACGGTCGCACTTTTTCCCGTTGCCACACCGAACTGATAATTGATCGAGCCGGTCAGATTGCTCTTCCGTTTCGTCAGGGAGATCCTGAATCCGCGAATGTCGGCATAGTCCCTGTTAAAGTAGGAATTGTAACTGACGGAATTACTGACGAACAGTGCCTGTTCGATCAGGTTCTGCACATCCTTATAATATCCGCTCACATCAAGCGTGAATCCTTCTCCCAATCCCTGCGAAACACCAACGTCGTAATTGTTCGTCACCTGCGGTTTTAAACGCGGATTACCCAATGTGATCGGAGATGATGATGCATTGGCGTTATGCTGAAGCGTTGAAGCGACGATATACTGGAACGAAGGACGCTGCATGAACGAACCGTAGTTCAAGTGGAATACGGTATTCACGCTGATCGGGAACGACACACCCGTTCTCGGCTGAAGTCTTCCGAGGATCGGCGGTTTTGCTTTCGGAGCAAGGTCCGCATTCTTCACCACAGTCGAAGGCTTCCCGGTGGAATCGATCACACCGAACGGATTGTACTGATTCACATAATAGTCCTTATCCGCATCCCACAGGTCGAACCGGAGTCCGATATTGGCGATCATCCCTTCGAATTCCATCTTGTCTTGGATATACAAACCAAGCTCCATGGGAGTTGCCGTATATCTTCTTGTCTGCAGCGTAGCGGCAGTGTTCAGATAATTATTCGCATCGATGGAATATCTATTGAACTGGAATCCTCCGTTCAGCAGATGTGAATTCGTCACCTGACTGGTGAGCGATGCTTCGAGGGACATGGTGAGTGTCTTTTCATTACGGAAATCATCCGCCCCGTTGAAGGTGGAGAAGAGGTCCGGACCGGAGATCGGTGCCGTCACGACAGTATTGGTATTGCGCTGCACGGCAAAGAGTGAGTCCGGGATCGAACTCGGCCACGGCGTTGAACCGAATCTGGTGTGCGTGTTGAGTGTGTTCAATTTTATTTCATAGAATGTCTTATTGCTCAACGCCTGCGTGAACCGCACACCCAGCTGCGTATTCTCCGATTTCTGATATTGGATCGACATGATCCTGTCCCACAGCCAGCCATAATATCCAAGTCCGTTCGAACTCGGGAAGACATTCGTATTATTCTGGGAATATCCTCCGCTGATCCGGAATGTCATTCCGTCGCCGATATCCGTTGCAACATTTCCCATCACCTGACGCTGGATATCCGGCTCTTCCGTCGGGAAAACAGGATGCGAGACATTCGAACGGATGGCGATGAACATCCTATTCTTCTCATCGATCGGACCGCCGGTCCCTCCTTCAATGGAGTAATCGAGATCGCTCCAGTAATTGCGGTTCATGTCCCGCTTCATCTGCAGCGCCCAGAGCGCCATCGCCACCTGGATCTGCACCGTCGTATCTTTTGCGTATCCATCCTTCGCTGTACTGATGCCGGTATAATATGGATTGTTGTTGTTCTGCGGATCGCCGTTCTTCCACACATTCGGGTCGAGCAGTTTCGCGAGATACGAATTCTTTTTCGGATCGTAGACGCTCGATCCGAAATGTTTCAATCCGGGTGCACGCATACGCGTTTCAAAAGTCGAACGCCACTTGTCGGATTTTCCCTCTTTCATGGAGATGTTCACCACGCCGGACTGTGCGTTGCCGTATTGTGCTCCGAATCCGCTGGTGATCACTTCCACTTCTTCCACTGCGGACATGATGGGAATGAATGCCGCCGATGCATCGAGAGGATTGATGATCCCCATTCCCTGCAGCGTGTATAACTCTTCACCGCTTCGGCCTCCGCGGAAATGTCCATCCGTAACATCCGCACCGAGACCGATCACGTCGGAGACGTCGCGCATACCGGCGATCTGCTGAACTTCTTCAGGACGGATGATGGTGCTTGTCGATGTCTTCTCCGGTTCCACATCGGGGCGAATCGCTTGAACAACGACCGCTTCCTGTTCCACCATGGTGGACTTCAGAGAAAAATCCGCAACGGTCGTCCTGCCGGAATTCACCACGATACCGACATCACGCCGTTTCTGATATCCGAGCATCGACACGGTCACATCGTATTTGCCGGCGGGAATATTCAGGATGAAGAATGTCCCTTCGACATCCGTTGATGCACCGAGTCTCGTACCGTCGATCACCACGTTACATCCGATGAGCGGTTCCTTTGTATCAGCATCGATGATTTTTCCGGAGATCTTTCCGACATTCTGCGCCGCACTGAGCACGGCACAGAGAATAAGCAGAACAGCAGTTCGGAAAACTGCCCTGGTGACTGTGTATTGTTTCAATTCTCTCATTTCACTTCTGTCTTTCCATTGATCGTTACATTGGTCAGCTTCAGGTCCTTCACATGTTCAACCACGTTGGGATTGTTCATATTGTTGAACCGGCAGTTCTCAATTCGCATGTTCGTGATGGGCGAACGCTCATACCCTTTCAGGAACAGCGCATATTTTCCTTTTTCCGCCGTCACATCGCTGATGACGATATTATTCATCCGCGGCGTGAATTGTCCGGCATCCCCTTCCTCATAATTGAAGTCGATCAGCACCACGGCCTCTTTCACTTGTCCCACAGTGATCCTCCGCGCGAAGAAATTCTCGATCACTCCGCCCCGGACGGAATTCGTCTTGAAGCGCAGCGCACGGTCGAGATTCGGACTGTCCATCACGCAGTCTTCCACGAACACATTCCGCACGCTACCAGAGATCTCACTCCCGAGCACGACTCCGCCGTGTCCGTCCTTCATTTCGCAGTTCCGGATAACGATGTTCTCGGACGGGACATTCACACGCCGTCCGTCCGCGTTCCGTCCCGATTTGATCGCAATGCAGTCATCGCCGGTATCGAATCTGCATCCGGTGATGAGGATATCGTTCGATGATTCGGGATCGCAGCCGTCGTTGTTCGGTCCGTAACCGATAACCGTCACATTCTCCACCGTGATATTCCTGCTCAGTGTGGGATGAATGAACCACATCGGCGAATCCTTGAACGTCACACCGGAGATCAGAATATTCTTACAATTGTACGGTTCAATAAAACTGGGGCGAAGATAGTGACCGTCTCCGAATAACCGTTCTTTTACGGGAACGTTCTTATCAGCCATTTCCAGAAGGATCGCCCGCGATTTCTTTTGATTCGGCATTCCGGATTTCCATCTATCCTCTTTGTTCCCTTTCCACGACCACCAGTTGCTCTCATTCGCCTGTCCGTCCAGCACACCCTCACCTGTCACGGCGATATTTTCCTCTTCGTATGCATAGATCAGCGGAGAATAGTTCATCAATTCCACCCCTTCGAACCGTGTCAGGACAAGCGGAAGATAATCCGCCGGATCCGTTGAGAAAAGGACCGTCGCACCTTTCGCGATGTTCAGGTTCACATTGCTCTTCAGATGAATAGCGCCGGTGAGATATTTTCCTGCGGGAATGATCACCGTTCCGCCGCCGACCGCATTGCATGTTTCGATCGCTTTGCGAAATGCTTCGGTGCATTTCGTTTTTCCATCCGGTACCGCACCGAATGTCAGGATGGAGAATTCCTTCTTCGCGAAGACAGGACGTTTGATGCGTGCAAGGATCTCATCTTTCGTCTGCCAGGAGATCTGATCCTGCGCCAACATGGAAAGTGAAAGTATACAAGTGAGAATGATGGATTTCATGGATATTCGTTATCGAAGATAGACAAGTTTGATCGTCCGGTGCGTCTCACCGGAATCGAATCGGCAAAAATATGTTCCGCTGGTCAGAGATGACGGCGGCTGAAACGAGCGCTGATACTCTCCCGGTTCCTTCACCTCATGTTCAAGCACCGCCACTTCGCGTCCGAGCGTATCGTAGATCTTCAGCGAAGCGCTGCCGCGCTGAAGAACACTGTAACGGATGACGGTTGACGGATTGAAGGGATTCGGAAAACTTTCCAACAGCGCAAAATGTTTTGGTGAAGATGGTTCACTCCCCACGCTCATCGGCAATTCGGTGATGGAATTGAGATATTCTTCGAGCCGCGTGTATCCGCCGGGACCGATATTATTTCTGTCCGCTGCATCGTTCGGATTCAATCCTTTGCCGGTTTCCCACACATCGGGCATTCCGTCATGGTCTGTATCATCGAGCGAAATACCGGATACAAGCACCGGCCATCCGCCGACATCCGTCTGCGAATCGATGATGCCGTGTGCAACGTTCGTATCAAGATTGTTGCTCTTCTCATACAAGTGCGAATGTCCGCTGAACAATGCGGTCTTATTCGCTGTCTCATACACGATCCTCTTATCCACGGTATCGCGGCGGGGCAATGTTGCTCCCGCATTCTTCAGCACGAGTGCATATGCTTCCTGTGCGGTCTGCGCTGTCATTTCCGGTACTGCGAACGGAATAAGTGCACGCGACTTGGCCATAGTGAACTGCGTCGGCACCTGCGGGAAGACCCCTTTCCAATTATCATTCGTCACCGCGGTATCGCCTTCCATCACGTTGCCGTTGATATAGAAGACACCGCTCGAATCATAGACCCCTGACGGATTGAAGATGCGTGTCTTCACGCTGCTCTTTGTTGCCGGTCCCGGCTTATAATAATTGCCGACGATATTCACGAAGCTGGATTCCGCACCGTAAGAACTGTTGAATCCCCAATTGTAGATCACGTTGTTCCGAAAATCGAGATTCTGCGAGTAGACCGTTCCCGAACCGGCCGGCGTTGCGCCGGAGAAGCGGGGATTCCTGCTGGAATGATGCGCCAAAAGATTATGATGAAATGTTGTGTTGTATCCGCCCCAGATGCCGCCGTACCCGTGCGTTCCTTTCGGGTCCTTATTGTTATAGAGACTCTCGCCGATCAGACACCATTGTACGGTGGAACTGTCGTATCCGTAGAACGAAAGTGATTCATCGATGGACCAGCTTGCTGAACAATGATCGATGATGATGTTCTTCTTCGCGTGCGGTGTACCGCTGTAACCGTTCAGTGCATCGTCGATGGCCGTTCCTTCGTCGCCGAAGCGCGAGCGGATGTGGCGGACGATCACCTGATTGGCGCTGATATTAAAGGTGAAATTCTTCAGACAGATCCCTCCGCCGGG
>JBMOHT010000064.1:0-19088 GCA_049317705.1 Bacteroidota bacterium
CTGCCCGCCAAACAATCGCGGGCAGTTCTTTTTTAATTGACCCTCTTCTCATGAAAAGAATTGTCCTTGTCTGCTCCGCTCTCCTGCTCCTTTCTTTGTCCGCATCTGCTCAACCCGATCGGACACTGCCGCTCAAAACTGTTATCAACAATGCACTCGATAATTCTATCCGTCAAAGCATGCGCTTGGCGCTGATGCTGAAGGACCGTCCGGGTCTGCTGCCGCGTTCAACGGACAGCACAGGAACACTCGTTACCTGCACGTCCAAATGGTGGACGAGCGGTTTCTTCCCGGGAACACTTTGGTATCTCTTTGAATATTCGAAGAACGATTCCCTAAAAAGGTTCGCTGAAGAATTCACGCGGCGTGTAACGAACGAACAGTTCACCACCGATAATCATGATGTCGGTTTCATGATCAACAACAGTTTCGGCAATGCATACCGGATCACCGGCGATACGATGTATCGTTCCGCACTCCTGAATGCATCGCGGTCGCTCATGACACGTTTCAATCCCGTTGTCGGCGCCACCCGTTCGTGGAATACAGACAAGAATAACCGTCAATGGCAGTTCGCCGTGATCATCGACAATATGATGAATCTGGAGCTGCTCCTCCGCTCCGCGGATGAATTCAACGAGCCAACCTTTAAAACCGCTGCGCTGTCCCATGCCGATAAGACGCTGCAGCATCACTTCCGTCCTGACCACAGCAGTTACCATGTGGTCAGTTACGATACCATCACCGGACTTCCCCACGCAAAACAGACGGCGCAGGGATTCTTGGACAGTTCTTCCTGGTCCAGAGGACAGGCGTGGGGATTGTACGGATTCACGATGATGTACCGCCTGACGAAAGAAAAACGCTATCTGGACCAGGCGCAGCATATCGCTGATTTCATCCTTCATCATCCGAATCTTCCTGCAGACAAGATACCGTATTGGGATTTCAATGCCCCGAATATCCCGAATACGTACCGCGATGCCTCGGCGGGAGCGATCATCTGTTCCGCACTGATAGAACTGAGCGGGTATGTCTCTCCAAAAAAGATGATGGAATATCGCGGCGTGGCCGAACGACAAATTCGGACGCTCAGTTCGGCTCAATTCAAAAACATTTCAAAGCGCAATGCCCCGTTCATTTTGGATCACAGCGTCGGCAGCATTCCGCACCGCAGCGAGATCGATGTGCCGCTGACGTATGCGGATTATTATTTTGTGGAATCCCTTCTTCGCATGAGAGCATTAACGAACATCAAGCAGTAACGGACCACGATCGATGTAAGCATGAAAAAACGCGTTAAACATATCACCAGAGAACAGTGGATCACGGCCGGTTATGAACTGTTCGCCCATGACGGTCCCAAAGGGATCAAAGTGGAGGTAATCGCCTCTCACGTCGAAATCAGCAAGTCCTCGTTCTATCATCATTTTGTTGATATTCAACTCTACACCGATCTGCTCTTACACTATCATCTGGAAAGAGCGGCAATCGTTGCGGCTCAGGAAAAAGCATGCACGTCCATCGACCCCGGGATCATCACCGTTCTGATGGAGAACAAGATCGATCTGCTTTTCAACCGGCAATTACGGGTCCATCGGGATGTCCCGAAGTTCAGGAAGTGCTTTGAAGCATCCAACAAACTGGCGGAATCTGCGATGATGGAGTTGTGGGCGAAAGAGACAGGACTCTCATTCGATTCAAGACTGGTGGAGATATTGTTTGCTCTGGCGGTAGAGAATTTTTATCTGCAGATCACCGGCGAAACGCTCCGCTACGAATGGTTATCCGAATATTTCAGCAAGCTCCGGGAGCTGACGGATGAGATACAGCGATTGTGATCCTTCCTTCGCATTGTACGGTTCCGTCTAAAATATTTCGCCTTTCTTTGTTACGTTACACGGCACAGTTGTTCCTTTTTCATACAATAATCCTGAGGTGTACCGTGAAACTCTTTCGTCTGTTCTTGTTCGTTATGTTCTCGATCGCTCTGCTCTATACCATCACTGTTGCTTCCCGTTACGGAATGAACATCTTCCCGATCTTTTTCGGCGACATCATGTCGGTAATATGGACGGGTCAATTCCATTTGGATTTCGTATGTTATCTCATGCTTTCGGGGATCTGGGTCGCATGGCGGCATCGGTACTCACCGTTTGGGATCGTGATGGGAGCATTCTGTACGATCGGAGGGATACTTGTCTTTGCTCCATATCTTTTTGCGGTCGGTATCATGGGCAACGGCAGTGTAAAAGAACTCATGCTTGGCAAACACGATTTGAATGAATGATCGTAAGAGCGGTCATTCTTGTTGGATATTAAACATGTCGGGCAGTGCGTGTGTCAAAGAACGGATGCCATCACTTATCGGAGTATCATGAACGTTCTTTACCGTTTCTTATTGATCGCGATCCTGTTCCATCCTCTCATGGCACAGCAGACGTATTTTCCCCCCGTGGTCGGAACACAGTGGGACACTCTTTCATTGTCTTCTCTCGGCTGGAACCCGTCGGCAGTCGCTCCTCTCTATTCGTTCCTGGACAGTTCACATACGCGGGCGTTCATCCTGTTGAAGGACGGAAAGATCGTGCTGGAAAAATATTTCGGCACATTCACGAAGGACAGCAATTGGTATTGGGCATCGGCCGGAAAAACGATGACATCGGTGCTCATCGGCATCGCCCGAAGCGAAGGCTCGCTTCAACTCACCGATACATCATCAAAATATCTTGGGAAAGGATGGACGAGCGAACCTCCCGAAAAGGAACAGCAGATCACTATTCTGAATCAACTGACCATGACCACCGGTCTGGATGACAATGTTGTGGATAAGGACTGCACGCTTCCCTCCTGTCTTCTCTACAAAGCGGATGTTGGTACTCGGTGGGCGTATCATAACGCGCCGTATACACTCCTTGATTCCGTCATTCAAAGATCCACCGGAGAGTCGTTGAATCTATTCTATATTACCCGCATTCGTTCGAAGATCGGAATGAATGGCGCGTATTTCCGTTCGGGCGATTACAACAACGTGCTTTTTACAACTCCCCGAAGCATGGCGCGGTTCGGTCTTTTGATGCTCAATCGCGGCGTATGGGCTTCCACCGCCGTGCTGAATGACAGTTCGTATTTCACTGCGATGACACAGTCGTCACAGAATATCAATCCTTCGTACGGTTATCTGTGGTGGCTGAACGGTAAGTCTTCCTATATGCTTCCGGGAACACAGTTGGTGTTTCCCGGATATCTCTCACCTTCGGCTCCCAAGGATATGTTCGCAGCTCTGGGAAAGAATGGACAGCTCATCAATGTTGTTCCAAGTCTTGGCCTTGTCTTCATCCGTATGGGAGATGCACCGGATAATTCGCTCGTTCCCATGTCATTCAACGATCGGATCTGGCAGCGGCTCAATGCCGTCATCTCTCCGGCAGCACACGCGGCGGAACGGAGCGGTGAAACGGTCGTCGGTTTTTCTCTTTCGCAGAATTATCCGAACCCATTCAATCCGTCAACAACGATCTCGTTCTCGATCCCGGCGGACTCGCATGTCTCCATTCGTTTTTTCAATGCACTCGGTCAACAGGTGGATGAGATCCTTTCACGGGAAATGAATGCGGGCGAACATTCCATCCGGTGGGATGCATCCCGGTTCACCGGCGGTGTCTATTATTACCGCATACGGACCGGATCGTTCTCTCAAACGAAAAAACTTCTGCTGCTCAAATAGTATTTCAGAGAATTCATTATGACGCTCCGGATCATCATCCTATCGTTGATCGTTGTTTCACTCCTTTCCGCTCAGGAAACATTCGACTCCACTCCCTCCGGCGGAATGATCGGTATTTCTGTTGGACGGATACCGGAGACTGAACTGACGGCGCGGACAGGAACATATGAATCCCGCTGGGGCAGTATCCATGCTTCGGTTCCGGTCCACCGCTCCATCACGCTCGGGGAAGGTGATGGTACATTCCAACAATTCACACTCACCGGTTCCCTGCGAAGAAATACGACTTATTTCACTCTCCTTTCCGGTGAACGGGTGATATCAAGCGGATGGCTCGGAGGGTCGTGGACATCCATTGGTTCTTCGAAGAATCTCTATCGTCTTTCTGCAAGCATCGGCTATACCGGTGAGACCGATCCCGGCGGATCAAAAACAGTACGGCTGCGATTTCTTGGACTCGGCACGGTGCATCTTTCGGATCCGTTGTTGATGATCTACGGCGCATCGTTTTCTGCCCTGTTCGGCCGGGACCTTCTTATGCCGATCGTCGGTCTTCGGTGGAAAATAAATGAAGAGTGGTCAAGCTCGATACTCCTTCCGATGGCACTCAATGTGCGGTACCGCGCAGGAAGCAGTGTCACGTTCGCACTCTCCGTTTCCGCGTCCGGCGACAGGGTGCAGACAGCAAACCGTGGTGATTTTCCCGGTGCCGCCGGTTCGCTCCTCTGGAGGATCACCGGAATACGTTCCTTACTGCGCACACATATTGCGCTTGCTGATGCGTTTGGATTGACGGTCGATCTGGGTGCTGTTTCGAAAAGAAATCTTTCCCTCGTCTCCGGCAGCGATGTTATTCTCAAGGAACAACTCGATGCATCCCGATATGTCTCTCTCGGACTTCAGTACCGATTCGATCCGGACGAACACACTTCGTATACTGTCGAATGACGCATGGAATGTTAATTTCCAACAAATCATATAATGGAATATTTTTTCTCCCGATCGAACGATTGGGATTTTTTTTGTATACTATCAGAACACAACAGGAAACCATCATGAGCATTCGATTTTTCTTCCTCATTATCCTCTCCACCGCAGCCCTATTCTCTGCACCGCTCACCAAACAACAGCAGCAGTGGCTCTCCAATGCTGAAAAACATGAGAAGAACGGCTGGGTCTATCTTCGCATCCAGGGTGCGCCCCGTGAACGGGGATTCCAGCACGGGTATCTTCTTGCAAAGGATATCGACGAGGGGATCCGCATCCAGCGGAAGGTGTGGGAATATGAGAGCGCAATGAAATGGTCCTGGCTCGTGAACTGGTCCACAAAACTTTTTGCGGCGAAGATCGATTCCGAGAACATGGCGGAGATCGACGGCATTGCCGAAGGATTGAAAGCGGCCGGGTCCAAACTCACCAAAGAGGAAGTGATCGTCTATAACGCCGCTTCGGAATTGCTCGGCGGCTGGTGGCCGACCGTGAAAGATACCGTCTCGCCGAACTCTCCCGATCCGAAGAAAGAATCATGCAGCTCCTTCATCGCAACGGGCGGCATGACGAAGGACGGCGGCATCGTGCTCGGACATAATACATGGAGTTCATATTACTACGCTGTCTTCAACCTGGTGCTGGATATCGTCCCGGAAAAAGGACACCGCATTCTGATGCAGGGGGCGGCGGGACTCATCCACAGCGGCACAGATTTCTTCATCACGGACGCCGGTATTGTCGGTTCCGAAACGACTATCGGCGGATTCAAACCGTTCGATCCCGAAGGAGTCCCGGAATTCTCACGCATGCGGAGCGCCACGCAGTATGCGTCATCCATCGACGAGTGGTGCGAGATCATGAAGAAAGGGAACAACGGCGGCTACGCGAACGCCTGGCTCATAGGCGATGTGAACACGAATGAGATCGCACGGCTGGAACTCGGATTGAAATATATCGGCTTCGAACGGACGAAGAGCGGATATTTCACCGGTTCAAACATCGCCGAGGACCCGAAGATCCTCCGGTTCGAAACGACAAGCAATGAATTGAACATCAAGAATCCCGACATCGCACGCCGCGTACGGTGGAAACAGCTGATGAAAGAGAATAAAGGAACGATCGACATCGCCAAAGCAAAAGCGTTCCTGGCGGACCATGTTGATACGTATCTGAATGTTCCGGGACCGACCTCCCGCTCGCTCTGCGGTCACTGGGAACTGGACTCACAGATGAACGGACTGGACGAACCATACTATCCGCTCGGTGCGTATGACGGGAAAGTGGTCGACTCCAAAATGGCGAAGAAGATGTCCTTTGCGGGACGATGGGGAACATCGTGCGGAATTCCGTTCGTTGCAGCGGAGTATCTGAAAGCACATCCTCAGTTCGATTGGACGGAAGGATTGATCAAAGACAGGCCGTCACAGAAATGGGTCGATTTTATTGCTGGTGAAAAGAAATAAGAGCATTCACCGCAGAGAGCACAGAGTTCGCAGAGGAAAAATGAATGGGACGACCCTTCATCCGTTCAAAATGAAGGGACGGTCATGGTGAGCGAGCCCGGCAGTTTCACTGTGGCGAGCCGAACCACACCGCGGAGCGCAAGGAGAAACACGGAGAATCTAATGTAGGTCCGGACATTTACCCGACTCGTTTCTTGGCGGGCCTGTCCGGACCGTTTTGTTTTAAACATATCCGCGAAGAACGCGAAGAAACGCCAAGAAAACATTCCGCGAATCATACGACTGTTCACGAATATAAACAGAATGTGCCGCGCACTTCAAAAGTGCGTGGCACATGTTATTCCTTCTTAGTGTTCTTCGTGCCCTTTGAGTCTTCGTGGTGTTCTTTGGTTACGGAAGTTCTTTGCGTATCACCGGCGCAACTTTCGTTGCGAACAGTTCGATCGTCTTCAGCATCTTTTCGTGCGGCAATGTGCCCACGCTGAATTGAAGACCGAAGCGCTGATGACGGAACAGTTCATATTCATACATGATCTTGTCGATGATCTGCTGTGGGCTTCCGACGAACAGCGCACCGTGCGGATCGCATTCCGCATCGAACCGCGCGCGGGACGGCGGCGGCCAGTTCCGCTCTTTTCCTATTCTTCCCATCACCTCCGCATACGGCGGATAATACTCATCTCTCGCAGTCTGCGCATCTTCCGCGATATAGCCGTGGGAATTGATGCTTACCGGCATTGTCGCAGGATCGCGTTTGATATTCTTTCCGGTGCTGCGGTAGAGATTCACGAACGGCGTGAACCGGTCCGGCTCGCCGCCGATGATGGCGAGCGCCATCGGCAGACCGAGCACCGCTGCGCGCACGGCGGATTGCGGCGTTCCGCCGACCGCGATCCAGATAGGCATCTTCGTCTGCACCGCGCGCGGATACACTCCGAGATTCTTCAGTTCCGCACGATGTCTTCCGCTCCAGGTGATCTTCTCCGATTCCTGCAGTTTCATCAGTAACTGCAGTTTCTCCTGAAACAGATCGTCATATTCCTCAAGATCGTACCCGAACAGCGGGAACGACTCGATGAACGAACCGCGTCCCGCCATGATCTCCGCTCTTCCGTTGGAGAGCAGATCGACCGTGGCAAAATCCTGATACACGCGCACGGGGTCGTCGCTGCTGATGACGGTAACAGCGCTGCTTAATTTGATGCGCTTCGTCTTCACCGCTGCTGCTGCCAAGACAACCGCCGGAGAAGAAACGATGTATTCGGGACGATGATGTTCCCCGAGTCCGAAGAAATCGAGTCCCAGCCGATCTGCCAGTTCGATCTCCTCCATCAGATTACGCATCCGCAGTTCGGCGGACATGAGCGGTTTCCCGTCGGCATCAATGGGAATTTCAACGAATGAGTAGATTCCTAATTCCACAGCATAGCTCCTATTCAATATTAATTCTAAAATACAAAAAAAATCCGCAACCATAACGGCGGCGGATCGATAATGTGCGATGGTTTTTCCCGCTACACTTTCACCGTCTTCCACTTCCCTCTGCTGAACAGCCAAAGCGTGAAGATTCCGACCGATGTTTCGGAGACGAAGATCGCCCAGAAGACACCGTGGTATCCGAATCCGAGCACTTTTGCCAATACGTATGAGAGCGGTATCTGAATGAGCCAGAAGAAGACGAGGTTGATCTTCGTCGGCGTTACTGTATCTCCGGAACCGTTGAACGCCTGCGTGGCAACCATCCACCAGCCGTAGACGAAATACGAATAGGAAACGATCGTCAGCCAGAGCGAACCAACGGCGATGACCGCCGCTTCCTCCGTGAAGATTCCCACCAGCCGATCGCTGTAGAGATTGTACGTGATGGAGACAAGGATGAGGAACGCCATATTCCATGTTCCCGTCACCCAAACCGACCGTTCAGCACGGTCCGGTTTATTGGCGCCGAGATTCTGTCCCACGAGCGTTGCAACGGCGTTGGACATTCCCCACGCCGGCATCAGCGTGAACATCATAATGCGCATGGCGATGGTCGCGCCGGCAACGACGGTGCTGCCGAATTCCGCCAGGATGCGCATAACGAAGATCCACGACAGCATCGCCACGATCATCTGTCCGATGCCGCCGAGCGATGTGCGGATGATGTTCGTCAACGTTTCTCCGTGGATGCGGATCTGTTCGCGGAAGACACGGAGGTGTTTGCTTCCGTGGAACAGCATCCAGAACTGGATAGCGACGCCGACTCCTCTTCCGGTGAGTGTTGCGATGGCGGCACCTTCTATGCCTAGTTCAGGGAACGGTCCCCAGCCGAAGATCAGCGCCGGATCGAGCAGCATGTTGAGTCCGTTCGCGATCCATAGCACACGCATGGATACGGCCGCATCTCCGGCTCCGCGAAAGATGGCGTTGTTGATGAAAAGCAAAAGCACCACAACATTCCCGCCGAGCGTCCACTGCATGTAGCCGTACCCGTGCTCCAGCGTCCACGCATCCGCTCCCATCAGCGCGAGGAGTTCGCGGGAATAGAATATTCCTGCAACAGCGAACGGGAGCGAAACAACGAGTGCCAGAGCAACTGCCTGCACTGCCGCGACACCGGCTTTCTCTTTTTCTTTCTCGCCGATACGCCGAGCGATCACTGCCGTTACAGCGGTGGCCAGTCCCATACCGATGGAATACAAGAGGAAGAGGTAGGTCTCCGTCAACCCAACGGTGGCAACGGCAGATGCGCCGAGTGCGGCGACAAAATAGATGTCCACCACGGCGAACGTGGATTCCATCATCAGTTCCAGGATCATCGGAACGGCGAGAAGGAAGACCGCTTTCCCCATACCGATCTGCGTATAATCCGCTTCGGTGCCACGGATGGCATCCTTCAGGTCATTCCACAACGAACGGGCTGTTGTTGGAGTGTTCGTTATTGTTGGTATTCCTTCTTCCATTGATTCCTTATGGCGTGCAGAGTGCGCTTACATCGATGAAGCTCTACCTGTTCAGCGGCGTGTAATATATCAGAATATTCCCATTGTTGAATGTCCGAACATTCTTTGTTTGCAGGCGGACCATTCCCGCTGCCGTCTTGAACAACGGTGTTCCGCTTCCGAGAACGACCGGAGCAATAATGATCCTGTACTCATCGATCACACTGCTGAGCGATGAGGCGAGATCCGCGCTTCCGAATAGGCCGATATCCTTCCCCGGCAGGGACTTAAGCTTACTGATCTCGTCCGCAATATTTTCTTTGAGAAGGATCGTATTGTTCCACGACGCCTCTGTCATGGTCCGGGAAGCAACGATCTTCGGCATCAAATTCATGAGTTTCGTAACGACCGGATCATCATTGTTCGCCTGATCGGAGGACCAATACTGCGCCATTCCTTCGTACGTTTTCCGTCCGAACAGCAGCAGACCGGTCGATTCCAATTGCTCGACTGCGAAGGTGTTGAACTCGGCATCAACATTATGCCATCCGAGATCCCACGGTTCTTTTCCTTCAAAGAATCCGTCGAGTGTGATCATATTAAAGAGGTAAAGTTTTCTCATATGAACAATTATGATTTAGCCACAAAGGCACCATGGCACAAATATGAAAAAAAATAATCCCACAAAAGTTAATTCCTTTGTAGAATTTCGCGGGGATGTCCCTATGATTTAGGAAATTCGTAATTCACCATCCACTGCACGCCGAACTTGTCGCGGAACGAACCGAACAATGATCCCCAGAACATCTTCTCGAGCGGCTGTTCGATCTTCCCTCCTTTTGAAAGTGCATCGAACAACGATACTGCTTCGGATTCGGATTCCGGCGTCAAGAAAAGATAGACATTATTTCCCTGCATCAGTTTTTGTCCGATGGATTCCAGCGAATCGGTCCCCATCAGCATGCCGCCTCCAACCGCCAGCGCCACATGCATGATCTTATCCAGATCCCCGGCGGGCGTATGCGCTGCAGCGGGAGTTTCCCGAAACCGCTGCAGTGAAATGAATTGGCCGCCGAAGACAGAGCGGTAGAATTCAAATGCTTCTTCGGTATTCCCGTTGAAATTCAGATATGCGTTAAGTGTCGCCATGGTCTATTTCCTCTCTCGGAGATATCGTTCGTTATGATCGCTTTGACTGTTCAACGAACGGCAGCAATGCCTGCAGACGCGGTTCGCGAAGATAGAGACTCCCCCACATCAGCAGTGCGATGTAGACAGAGAACAGGACGTGCGAGAACAGAGGATTTTCCAGGCGGACATGCGTTGCAACCGCACCGCCGAAATATCCCGTCAGCAGCACCATGCCGAGAATGGATGTGCGCGGAATAAGATAGAGCACGAGGCAGACCGCTTCGATAATGCCGATAAGCTGCACGGTGCTGTCGGGATATCCGAGTTGGGTCGTTCCTTCCACGGCGTGGGATTCGCGCATCAGCTTGATGCCGGTATCGAACAGCATAAAGAGAACTGCAATGGCCCAGAGGATGCGGGATGTCCAGAGTGCGCGTGAAGATGTTGGTTTGGTCATCGGTGTATTCCTATCGTTCATAGTAAGAAGATTTCCTTCCCTTCCCGTGCCCAAACTGCAGGGGAGACATTGTGCGTCTGTTCTTCCAGCCGACGGAACACAGTGAGATAAACAAGGAGCATTTATTTCTCCGAAAGCTCTTTCAATGTTTTCAGCGCGTTCGGCCACATACCGTCAAACATCTCTATAAATTCTTCGGCAATATTTCCTGTGAGATCGATACGCAGATCGGTGGCGCCGTTGTTTTCTGTGAAGGTATAATTTTCAAGTGCTCCGGCCCACGCTTTTGCCTCTTCGCTTGAAGTGTCTTCCTTACCGTTGTGAATCATACCGAGATGCTCAATGGAGATGAATTCATGTTTCCTGTTCTCTTTTATCCGACTTACCATTCCCGAGTCACCGTTTTCGCCGGGTCCAAGGAAAAGAATTTTGCTTCCCGTGCTCCAATCTCCTTTGTAGCACGAGCCGGGTGAGAATGCCTCTGTCCACAAACGATAAGTTTTATCATCAAGCATCACGTTCCACACGTGTGCCGCCGGTGCATTGATCACGATCGAATAATGAAGTTTTTGCATAATGGTTCTCCTTTTTTGACACTTCTGTTCATTGATCGGTTGTTCACGATCATTCAATATTCGCAGGGTCGGATGCTTCCTTTGTGATGGTTCACTTGGTCTCGGCGAGTTTCTCAGCAGCCCGGTTTGCCAAATATGTCCAGCTGATGTAAGCCAGCACCAACAGACGATTAGGGATTCCCGTCACTGCTGGGACGCCTGCGGGCAGCATTTGCAACATCTGCGGCGGTGCTTCGGGATGGAATGCGCCGGCGGCTTTCAGCCCGGTAATGAACATTGCCATCGACACGGCCATTGCAATAAGGGAAAGCCATGTTGTGTGTGCGGACCAGACGATCGAGCGGTCGAGGGAGGAGTTCCGGCGGACAAGATGATAACTGAGAATGAGCGCTGATATTGGAATGAACGGAACACCGATCCCGAACGCGGCGCCGTGCAGCGGATGGCGGACATCGAAGAGCCCTCCCATGAATGCGCCGATGCCCGAGACGAACAGCAGCACTAAAGCGAGCTTGCTCCATCCTCCCGAAACCACCTGAGAGAGCGCTGCTACGGCACACCACTCCGAAATTCCCCACAGTAGAAAAAATAGTGTAAGCAGGATGCCGTAATTACCGTATGCGTATTCGCTGATCATCCGCCACGTCGGATCGAACTCCGGACTGAAGGCATGCAACGCCATAAGTAAAGCGGCGGAACCGATTGCGGCATACCGGCCGGTGCGGGCTATGTGTTGTTGAATGGTCACGGTCATGTGAGGGGATCCTTATTTGAGAGATTCTGTATATCGTTTGAAATTATCCAGGATCGCCTGCCATCCGCCGCGCTGGAGTTCGGCCGGATTCTGCGATTCGGCAACGAATGTTTCGATGATCTTTGTGGACTCTCCCTGCGGAAGGAACATCACGACTACTGTTCGGCCGTCATCCATTGTATACGCATAGGAACTGTGGAGCGTCACCTGATCGTAGCCGCCGCCGAAATCGAATCCGAAACTGCCGTCCTTCGCTTCCATCCGGCTGGAAAATCTTCCTCCCTTGCGTAGATCATTCTCGGCACGCGGTGTATGCCAGTCCGGCGACGCCGCATTCCATTTCACAATGTGGGAAGGTTCGGTCATCACTGCCCATGCTTTCGCAACAGGAACGTTCACCGTGGTCTCGATCGTAATGGTAACGGGAATTGCTTGAGGTGTGCTCATCTGTTCTTCCTTAGTTTTTAGTTTATAGAATGTTCTATGATGATAATTTTGATGTATGCGAAAATTCACTATTGCTCCCTGTCACTCCCAAAGGGATGCCTTCGGCAGAAGACACCAAGGCACTAATGGTGGGAAAAATAGCTCCACAAAGATCTCATTCGATGGATCATTTCCTGAATGAGAGTCCGGCGCGCTTCATCTCCGCGCGGAGAATGCCGAGCGCTTTCGGTCCCATGCCGTGCAGTGCCTCGACATCTGGTTCGCGCTGTTTCGCCAGATCTTTCAACGAACGGATGCCCGCTCCGGTCAGCGCTCTCTGCGCGGGCGCGGCAATGCCGAAAGGAAATTCAATTCCATCTTTCTTTACGGATTTTTTCGAAAGGGATTGCTTGTCCTTATCGCTGTGTTCAAGAAGCCGTGCAAGAACGATCTTTTTGATGAGTGATGCGGGGATCGGCTTGTCCACGGTAAAGCGGACCGTCCCAGCCGAAGTCTCGAATCCTGATAATTCTTTCGCGAAGTTCTTCAGCGTTACTCCGCTCCACGGATAAAAACTGCAATGCTCCTTGTGCGCGGCATATCCGACCAATGCGCGATGGGTGAAGAATGTCGGCATGCCGTAGCTGATCTTCTCGGTGGCGGACGGGACGAGTTTCTTTACATGCGTGCGGATCGTTTGAAGCGCTGCACGCATATCGGACGGTACTGCCGCAAGATATTCGTCGACAGTTGTCGGTTGTCGGTCTTGTTTCTTCATGGTTTTTTTAACGCCCTATTGGTTGTTATTTTCCTTTTTCGTTCATAGTTCCTTTTGACGAATGCTGTGATCAGTTTCAGCGGCAATGGTTCGTCAAGCGGGAAATGTACCGAACTTTTACTCTTTTTGTACCGTTCGATCGCTTTATTGAACGCAGCAGAACCGGAAGGTACAGGATACATGCCGATATGGTCCTTCCAGACTCCGACACTGACGATGATCCGCCCTTCATATTTGAATGTCGGAATGTTGTAGCTGATCGTTCCTTCAATGCCCGGGATCGCTTCGGCGATCACGGTCCGGATCGTTTTGAGCACTGTTTTAGAATGCACCGGAAGAGTGCGCTCATACTCTTTGATCGTGGCGAATGTTCGTTTTGGTGACGGCATTAACGTCCTTCGTGCGCTTTTTTCAGACCTTCCACGTCGATCTTATTCATCGTCATCATCGCATCCATGGCCCGTTTCGCTTTCGCAGGATCAGGATCGCGGAGATACTGCATCAATGCTTTGGGAATGATCTGCCAGGAGAGTCCGAACTTGTCTTTGAGCCATCCGCATCTGGATTCCTTGCCGCCGTCCGCTGTGAGCTTTGTCCACAACTCATCCACTTCCTGCTGATCTTCACAATCAACAAAGAACGAGACTGCTTCGGTGAACGGGAACAGCGGACCGCCGTTGAGCATATGAAATCGTTGTCCCTCTATTTCGATCGTTGCCGTGAAGACGGGACCGTTCGGTCCCTGCCGCTGCACCGAGATGATCGTTGTGTTCTTGAAGACGGAAGTATAAAAGTTCATCGCCTCTTCAACATTGTTGTCGAACCAAAGGAATGGTGTGATCTTGTTCATCGTATCTCCCGGGTAATTGAGTGAAGCGTTATTGTTTCACTGTGTAATGAATTCCGACAACTCCCGATGCGAATGGAGTCGTCCCCTCAAGATTCAGCATGGACCGATGTTCGACCGTCGTGAAGAGAGGGATCCCAGCGCCGAGAATGACGGGATTCAGAAACAGCCGGTATTCATCGATCAGTTTGTGCGGGAGAAGCGCGTGAACGGTTGAAGGACTTCCGATCATCAGGATCTTCTCCCCCGGCATCTCTTTCACCCGGCGGACTTCGGCAGGAATATTATCCGCAAAGAATGTCGTATTCGAAAACACTCCGGCTTTCATCGTTCCCGATGCGACGTACTTCTCAGCGCTCTTATACCATGCGGAATGTTCCCTGGCATGTTTCGAAGCATCCGGCTGATCACCGGCGGTCGGCCAATACTGCTCCATCATTTGAAATGTTTTCCTGCCGTACAGCGCCGCATCTCCTTCGCTGGTGAATTCTCCGACCAGATCGAACAACTCGTCATCCGCCTTGATCCAATCCATCTCGCCGTTCGGTCCCGCAACAAACCCGTCCAACGATACATGCATCAGCAATACCAGTTTTCTCATAATTCCTCTAATGGATAAAAATAATTATTTCGGCCGCGCTCTCGTCTTCAGCCATCCGCCGAACCATGTCAGCGGGAAAGCCGTCACCGCGATGGCGATGGGATACCAGTGCTGCGAGAGATCCCAGCCGATGATGACGCCGGCGATCCCTGCTGCCGTGCCGATGGAAGCGAGGATCTTCACATGTTTCATCGGATCCGACGGAGCAAGCTGTGCTGTAACGAATCCGCCGGCAACAGTATAAACGCTTCTATACGCAAGTGCAACAGCAAGCATCCACGTAATGAATAATCCGTGTTCCTGAGACGGGAAGATCCCGGCGGCTTCAAGCACAGCATCCGTTCCGACGCTGAGGATCACCACAGTGAGGAATCCTGCGAAGACCGCACCGATGTTCTTTAGAATTGTCATGAGAAAATGACCTTTACGCTTTTTTATATTTGTGCAGAACGATACCGCAGTCGAATTGTCGGGCTGTTATGAGTGTAAGTTTCTGCATCGGCTGTGTTCCTGCGAAGATCGTTAATCCTCTTCCGATAACGACAGGATTCACGAACAGATTGAACTCATCGATCGATCCATGTTCGATCAGACTCGAGACAAACGATGCACCGCCGTACACGATAATGTCGCCGCCGCTCTTCTGTTTCAGCGCATTCACCTCGTCAACAATATTCCTTGATGCAAGAGTCGTATTGTTCCATTGAGAATGTTTGAGTGTTCGTGAGAAAACCATTTTCGGAGTGTCCGTGAATTTCTTTCCCGCCGAATATTCAGGATTGGAAGGATCAGCGGCAACAGCAGCCCAGTGATTCACGAATCCGTCCGTCATCTTTCTTCCAAGCAAGATCGTATCGACCGGATCGGTCAGTTCGCCGACACACCGGATGAGCGCGTCATCCCAATTCGGCGACAGCCAATCCAGCTCACCGTTCGGTCCGCCGACAAATCCGTCAGCCGTCATCTGTACTTGAAGTTTTAACTTTCTCATTTCCAAATCCCTGCAAACACATTGCGGATAAATTAGTCTTTTAATGGATCGAAGTAAATCTTCAATATTTCAGCGGTTTACAATCGTAATGCTGACTGCTCAATACGTGCTCGGTCGTTTTTATCGAAGAAATATTTTGTCCCTTCGGACTTCAATAACTTCCCGTTGCGACTGCGCCGGCACGTTCATAATTCACGAGAATGATCCCGCTGGGGGAAACGCTGCCGGATGTCACCTTGAATGCCGCAGGAATGGTGCCGCCGGCGAACAACCGCTTACCGCTCCCAATTGTCAAAGGATAGATCTTGAGCCAGAACGCATCCACTAGATCATGCTTCATGAGTGTCTGAACGAGATCCGCACTTCCATACACATGAAGATCCGGTCCAGGTTGCTGTTTGATCTGCCGGAGTTTTTCCGCTATGTCTCCGCCGATGAAGATCGAAGGGCTCCATTCACCGGAACTCATCGAGTTGGATGCAACATACTTGACCGCCATGTTGACGTTCGGCCAAATATCCGCATGCTGCGGCCAGTACGGCGCCCAGATGTCATACGTCTTGCGGCCCAGCAACAGATCGAACGGCATGTTCATCTGCTGCTGAATGACGGCTCCGGCAACATCATCGTCGTACGGGAATTCCCATCCGCCATATGCAAAGCCGTCAGCAGTATCTTCCTGCTCCCCGCCGGGAGATTGGATGACGCCGTCGAGAGTAATGAATTCAATGACAATGATCTTTCTCATGAACGATCCTGTCCAAATAAAATATCAGAGACGATAATGGCGAACATTTCGGTGGAATATGCGGAACAGGTTTATGCCGCCGTTGCGTCCGCATAGAAGATTCCCCACCCATGACCGTCCGGATCGACAAAGCTGTGTGAATACATGAAGCCGAGATCCTCCGCTTTGTCGTAGGTGGAACCACCCGCTGCGAGCGCTCTGGCGACAAGATCATCCACCCGCTCACGGCTTTCAACGCTGAGATTGAGCAGTACTTCGACTGCCTTGCTCGTGTCGCAGACAGCCTTCGGTGTGAAGACACTGAACTGCTCATGCGTACAGAGCATAACATTGATCGTGTCACTGATGACAATGCACGCGCCGTTGTCGTTGGAGTACTGCTCGTTGACTGAGTAACCGAGTGCCGTGTAAAAGGTCCGTGACTTCGGAAGGTCGGCGACCGGGAGGTTGATGAATACTTGTGTGCTCATGGATCTCTCCTTTATTATAGTATAGCAGTGATGTGTAAAGTGTTCACGTTGACTATTTATTGTTCGGTTGATAGCACAACAGGACCACGCCGCTTTTGAATGTCCTTGTGGATGTCAGCTTTAGATCGAGCTGTCGCCCGATCGTCCCGCAGAACTGTCCGCCGCCGCCGATGAGCACAGGATCGATCATGACCTGATATTCGTCGATCAATCCATGCTCCGCACAGAGCGAGACGATGCTTCCGCTGCCGAGGATGGTGAGACCTTTTTCTTCTTTTTCTTTCAGCTGTGTGATCTCTTCAACGACATTCTCTTTTATAATGACTGTATTATTCCAATCCGCTTTCTTCATCGTCTTCGAGAAGACGATCTTCTTCGACCGGTTCATCCCTTCGGCAACGACGGGATCGTTCTGCGCGGCCATTGGCGTGGGCCAGTAGCTCGCCATCAGTTCGTAGGTTTTTCGTCCGAACAGCAGGATACTCCCTGAGCCCGCTCCCTCTTTTGAAAACTCTCCTTCTTCTTCGCCGTGTTTGTGCCAGCGAATATCACCGTCGGCATTTTTATAATTCCCGTTCAATGTAAGAAAGTTGAAGACTGATAGTTTTCCCATTGTTCCTCCTTTGTTGTAAAAATGTAGGACTCCTTAAAAGTGTCCTACATTTTGATGATGCGGACCATGCAGATCAGTTCCGTCTGACTTTGATAGATCTCAACGCACGGCGAATCCGGATCCAGCCGAGGATCACTCAAAAGTTCCTCAAATATACTGCCGAGAGTTTCCATTTTCGTCTGCCATTGAGTGACGGTCTTAGACAGATATTTTCCCTTCTTTATAATGACCGTTTCACAACCTTGCTGTGCGGCCTCACCTTCAAATGCTTGTTCAACACCGGCGCGGTAGACGATCGTGCCGTCCCGTTCCGGTTTTGAGATCCCGTACGGTTTTCGTGCATCATTCTGCGGGATCCTTTTTTTTAGCTCGTTGAAAGCTGCCTGGATCCCGTCAGGAAATGATTCCGCTTTTACGCACAGGAGTGAAATGTCTTGATTCAAAATACGATATTGTGTTTCCATTACTGCTCCGAATTTGTATCAACATTCCCAACAAAGATTTCTCGCAAAGGCGCAAAGCCGCGAAGGGTCTTTTTAGAAATGTTTCTCGCTGATTATAATCTCATATCAGCTCTGTGTCAAACACCCAATCGCTTCGGAACAAAAGTGATAATTCTATCTCTTTGCGCCTTTGGGGCTTTGCGAGAGTAAAATAATTGAATTATTCTGAAGTCTTTTTAATATACTCGTCGGAATGGGAATACGAAAGGTGTAAAAACGGCATTCTAAGGGGTTGATTACGACAAGGGGATTTTTTATCATTAAGCATGAAAAAACACATTTCCATCCTCGTCCCCGACGGTGCAGCGGTCATCGGCTGCATTGAAGGTGCTTTAAAAACATTCCGCATCGCGAACGCATTCCTTGAAGGCAGGGGACAGCAGCCGATGTTCACCATTCAGCTTGTGGCACTGACGAAGTCTCCGCGTATGTATGACGGATTCTTCACGGTTCAACCCGATGCAACTATTGCGAGCGTAAAGAAGACCGACCTCATCATCATCCCTCCGGTGAACGGGAAGATGGATGATGTCGTGGAATTGAACAGCAAATTCTTTCCGTGGATCCGCGAACAGCATGCCGCCGGAGCCGAGGTAGCGAGTCTCTGTGTCGGCGCATTCCTTCTGGCGGCGACGGGACTGCTCGATCACAAGAAATGTTCCACCCACTGGTCCGCAGAACATCTGTTCAGGAACATGTTCCCCGCCGTCGACCTTGTCTCCGAGAAGATCATCACGGATGAGGACGGTGTATATTCCAGCGGCGGCGCAAATTCGTTCTGGAATCTTCTTCTCTATCTTGTGGAGAAATATGTGGACCGCGAGATGGCGGTGCACATCGCAAAGTATTACGAGATCGAGATCGACCGGGAGAGTCAGGCATCATTTTTCATGTTCAAAGGGCAAAAGGATCATGAGGATGCCCAGGTGAAGAAGGTGCAGGAATTCATCGAAAATAATTTTCAGGACAAGATCACGGTTGCTGAATTGGCGGAGATGGTCTCGTTGAGCAGAAGGAATCTCGAACGAAGATTCAAGAAGGCAACATCGAATACCGTGGTGGAATATCTGCAGCGCGTGAAGATCGAATCCGC
>JBMOHT010000065.1:0-18810 GCA_049317705.1 Bacteroidota bacterium
CCGAAGCGCATCATGTCGAAATTGGATGCCGAAGCCGCCATCATCTCGATGGCGCAGCATGCGAGTCCGAACTGCATCTGCCAGAGGGACGAGAGACGAGCCCAGTTCAACAGGTTATCCATCGTCGTGACGACGACGTTGGAGTTTTCAAATTTTTGGTCGAGTAATCCCATAGAGTTTTCTTAGTTCAGTACTGGTTCTTCTTGTTCCTCATAGACGGAACGTTTCGATTGCGGAAGGAACTGCGGTGACGGTTTGTCCCACTCAAGATCGCCTTTCATCCACACATATGCATATCCCACGATGAGGATCGCGAGGAACACGAGCATCTCCATGAACGCGAACATCCCGAAGTTCTTATAGACGAGCGCCCACGGGAACAGGAAGATCGATTCCACTTCGAAGACGAGGAAGATAAGAGCGACAACATAGAAACGGATATTGAATTTTACGTGGGGGGCACCGATGGGGACTTCACCGCATTCATACGTGGAGAGTTTCTCTGCATACGGCCGGTTCGGACGAAGGAGCCAGGAGGCGATCAATCCGCCGGCCGTGAAGACAGCACCGACGATGAAAAAGATGAGGATGTTTCCGAATTCTGTCAGCATATATTTTTTGAGTGATGTTCTGTTACAGGATGCTTTAAAAAACAACTGCGTCGTAAAGTGCGGTTGAGCCCTCTGCGACGCAGTTAATTCTTTTAGAAAGAAACGATCTTATCCGTGAAGTTCTTCCAAATATCTCTCTGCATCCCGTGCCGCCGCCGAACTCGAATGTTCTTTCTTGATTAACTTATAGAGCTCAATTGCCTGTTCTTTGTTGCCGGACAGAGCGTAATTCCGTGCCGCTGCTGCCAGATATTCTGCCGTATTCGGATCGTTCGCTGTCGATTTACCGGCCTTCTCAAAATACTTAGCGGCATCGGCATGGTTCATCTTGGCTTCGTAGCAGGCTGCGATCCCCGCAATACGGGACGCTTCCAGGATCGGCACATCAAGACTTGCGCCTTCATACGCTTCCATTGCTTTGTCGATCTCGCCGGTATTGAAGTAACTGTTCCCGAGATAGAACTGAGCCAGATTCCCGTAGCTTGTAGAACCGGCCCGCATCACACTCCAGGTACCGTAATCGTTCACGATCGCCTGCATTCCGCGCACATTCTTTTCCGGCACACCGTTGATCGCCAGTTGATACTGTCCGTTGTCATAATACGCGAACACTTTGGCGAATTCATTGGCTGCTTTTATACTATCGTTGCGGTGGTTATTTCCCAGCAACAATCCAACCGCAACGACAACTGCAATTGCTATGCCAATATTAACAAGAAGTTTTTTGTTGGTCTCATACCAGGATATCGCATTTTCATACGTTGTTATAAGGTCATCCTGTTTCTTTACCCGCTTTGCGAGTTCTTTCTGCTTTTTTAACATCGTCTCTTCAAATCAAAAGTGAAAAAATGTGAATTATTTGTCCTAAATATACGAAAGTAGTCTTGTTTCAGCAAGGAATCTTATACACGCTCATCGATAAAATCATGTTCTTCAGAACGCACCACCAGTACCGGACAGGGCGCTTTTCGGATAATTTTCTCCGCTGTGCTGCCGAACAGGATATGTTCAACTCCTGTGCGACCATGTGTTGCTACTATAATAATGTCAACTTCGTGCTCTTTCGCAAACTGTGTTATCTCCACGAATGGGATCCCGGTCCCGACCAACATTTCAGCATTCAGTTCCTGAGGAACAAGCGAATCTTTCAGTTCCGTTAATTCTTTCAACGCCTTTTC
This sequence comes from Bacteroidota bacterium, assembly GCA_049317705.1. Lineage (GTDB taxonomy): Bacteria > Bacteroidota > Ignavibacteria > UBA10030 > UBA8401 > UBA8401. Next base: position 1,790 of record JBMOHT010000065.1, read on the forward strand.
GTGGAGTTCCTTTTCAACATCAGGGAAACCGATCTGCCCGAAACCAAAATCCGACGGATAGATCGTCGGTTCAACAATGTATGCAAGGATCAATGAAGCACTGAACTGCTGCGCGAACGGGATAGCATAGCGCAGCGCTTTCTTAGAATTGTCCGAAAAATCGATCGGGACAAGGATCGTTTTCAATCCGATCGGCTGTTCTGACTTCGTTGCCGTTTTCTTCTTTGATGAGGACTTGACGACTGCTTTACGCGCGGGCAGTTTTCTTTTTGGAGCTGGCTTTTTCATCGCTCGTCTCCTTCTGTTGTTTTACGGTTTCGAGTTCCGCTCGTAGTCTGGAGAACTCGGTGTTCATATTCCGCAGTCTCTCACCGATCATCTCGGCAAGTTTTACAACGATCTTCAATCCTGTCTTCGGCGTCTTCTCGATGATCTCGAACAGGTCGGGACGGAAAAAGCCGATCAGTTCGGAATCCTCTTTCACGACAACAGAAGCAGACCGTGCCGACTCATCCAGCAGTGCGATCTCTCCGAAGAAATCTCCGTTACGGAGCTCAGTGATCTCTTTCTGAGCCCCATCCTCACCTACCACCACCACACCGACCGAACCTTTTTCGATCACATACATTCCGAGTCCCGGATCTCCCTGATAGAACACGAACTCTCCCTTTACATACTGCCGGTGATGGACGATCGATGCGACCGCACGGAGCTCTTTCGGCGTCAGCTTATCGAATACAGGGATCTTCGAGAGCATCTCCTCGACCGACGCCGGTTTGATCTTCGTCTTGAACACTTCTTTGAATGCGAAATCTTTCCCCATATGGTTCTCTTCTTCTATAAAATAAAAATGACCGTCAAATCGAAAATGACGGTCACTTATTGTTCAATTAGATGAAATCCAGCCAGCCGTGTTGATCGTTCCCGCCTTCGATCACGTCGAAGAACCGTTTCTGGAGCTCTCGAGTGATCGGTCCCGGTTTACCGGTGCCGATCGTCATCCGATCGATGGAGCGGATCGGCGAGATCTCTGCTGCTGTTCCGGTGAAGAATACTTCATCGGCGACATAAACGATCTCACGCGGAAGATTCCCTTCAACAACCGGTATCCCCGCATCCTTCGCAAGTTGGATCACCGATGCACGCGTGATGCCTGGAAGGATCGCGTTGACGAACTGCGGTGTGTAGAGCGTACCGTTACGGATGACGAAGATATTCTCGCCGCTTCCTTCAGAGATCTGTCCGTTCATGTCGAGTGCGATCCCCTCTTCATATCCGTCCACGCGCGCTTCCATTTTCATCAGCTGTGAGTTCAGATAATTTCCGCCGGCTTTCGCCATTGTCGGGAAGGTATTTCCTGCAGCACGCTGCCATGATGCGAAGCGGACGTCGATCCCTTTTTCCAGTGCATCGGGTCCGAGATACTTTCCCCATTCCCAAACGGCGATCGTCAGATCGACCGGACAGCCCATGGGATAGACACCGACATCACCGTACCCGCGGTAGGCGATAGGACGGATGTAGCATGATTTTAGTTTGTTCGCTTTGATCGTATCCTTATCCGCCTGCATCACCTGCTCAACAGTATAGGGGATCTCGGCACGATATAGTTTTGCAGAATCAAACAAACGGACAATATGTTCTTTGTGACGAAAAATGGCGGAACCTTTTTTCGTCTCATAGCAGCGGATCCCTTCGAACCACGAACTGCCGTAGTGGATCACATGAGAAAGCACGTGGATCTTTGCATCGTTCCAATCGATCAGCTTTCCGTTCATCCAAATTTTTTCAACCGGTGTTACTGGCATTGATATCCTCAGTATAGATAATTGTCAAAATGAATTATTGAAATAAAATACGAATATTGTCCTTTGCAGTCACTATTAAAGTTCCTGCTGATAGATACGGTAGGTTTTATACCGTTTTCCCTGCATTGTTTCCGCCGCACGGTTCATCATCACATTATCCTCAAGGATCCAGCTCGCTTCACCGTATTGATATCCGAGTTTCTTCGCTCGCACGGCGGTCTCATAGAATAGAACACCGGCAGCTCCTGATTTCTGGAATTCGGGGACCACACCAAGAACGATAATGCGGACGAGATCGATCTTCTTCTTGAAGACCAGCAGACGAAGCAGACCGCCGAGCAGACTGCCGTTCTTATTATCCTTTAAGCGGACATTGATGTCGGGAAGTGATAGACCGAAACCGACCATTTTTCCTTTGGATTCTGCGATCAGGACAAGTTCCGGTTCAACGACCATCTTCAGATCATCTGCAAGCGCATCGAACTCCGCATCGGTCATCGCAACGGCACCCCAGTTATACTGCCAGGCAGCATTATACACTTCCTTAATGCGGCGAACCTCATTCTTGAAATCCTTCATATTGATCGCACGGAACGTAAGACTGTTCCGCTGTTTAACGATCTCATTCGCACGGTTGAATTTATCCGTATAGACGGTATTTTGATCGAGAATGTACGCGTAGAGGTCCTTCTCTTTTTTCAGACCGTAATTCGTGATCAAGGTCTCATAATACTTCGGATTGTAGGTCATCAAAACTACCGGCGGTGAATCGAACCCGTCCACCAGCAGTCCGTACTCGTCATTGACGGAAGGATTCGCCGGACCACGCATCGCATTCATCCCCTTGGAGCGGAGATATTTCTTTGCTTCGTCGAACAATGCGTTCGCGATCTCCTGCTCATTCACACATTCAAAGAATCCAAAGAATCCGACCTTATCATTGTGTTCTTTGTTATGATTGTCGTTCACGATCGCACCGATACGGCCGACCACTTCGCCGTTCCGTTCTGCAAGGAACAGTTCCATCTGCGAGTGCGTGTAGAATGGATTCTTCTTCTTATCGATCAGTTTCTCCCGGTCCATCCGCAGCGGAGGAACGAACATCGGGTCATTCTTATAGAGTGAATAATAGAAATCGATGAATTTCTTTGTATCGGCTTTCGTAAGGACGGGGCGAATGGTGAAATTTGCCATAGGATCTCTTTCAATAAAAAAACCACGCGGATAGATCGTTATCGGCGTGGTTTCATAGTGGATAGATGGTGATCAGCTGATCACGCCGAGTTTTTTTCCGATCACGGCAAAGATCTCAACGATCTTATCAAGATGCTCATTCTGATGCGTTGCCATGTAACTCGTGCGGAGCATTTCAAGTCCGGGAGGAACACCGGGACGGACGAACGCATTCACGAACACTCCTGCTTCGAACAATTCCTTAGTGAATACCAGGGTCTTTTCTGTATCGCCGATGATCACGGAAACGATACCGGTTTCGGGTTCACCGACAACATTGAATCCGAGACCGCGGAGTCCTTCACGGACCCGGTTCGCATTATTATGGAGCTGAGTGACGAGTTCCGGATGTTCTTCGATGATATCCAAAGCCGCCAGTGCCGATGCAACAGATGCCGGGGTCGGACTCGCGGAGAAGATCAATGCGGGCGACGAGTGTTTGATGTAATTGATGACCGATTTCGTCGATGCGATGAATCCGCCGAGTGATGCGAACGATTTACTGAACGTTCCCATCGTAATATCGACATCGTTGGTCAGTCCGAACTTGCTTGCGGTACCACGCCCGCCAATACCGATAACACCGGTCGCATGAGCATCGTCGCACATGATGCGTGCGTTGTATTTTTTGGCGATCGCCACGATCGAAGGCATATCAACAACTTCACCGCTTGTGCTGAACACACCGTCCGTTACGATCAGCTTCCCGGCATCGGCGGGAAGTTTCGAGATGACCGCTTCGAGATGCTTCATGTCGTTATGTTTATAGCGCACAACCTCTGCGGTCATACCGACAGCCATCATGTTCGCCATAACGATACATGCATGATTGTCCTTGTCTGACACGATATATTCGCCGCGCTGGACCAATGAAGGAATGATCGCCTGTGCCGTCTGGTAACCGGTGGAGATCAACAGAACATCTTCGTATCCGAGGAATTTAGCGAGACGTGATTCAAGTTCGTTGTGCAGATCGATCGTTCCGGTCAAATAACGGGAGCCGGAACAGCCGGTGCCGTATTTTTTTATAGCATTGATCGCTGCTTCTTTTACTTTGGGGTGTGCTGTGAGTCCGAGATAATTATTCGAACCAGCCATGATAATTTTACGTCCGGCCATTTCAACGATCGGACCTTCATTTGCTTCAATAGGACGGAAATAAGGATATAATCCTGCAGCTTTTACTTCATCCGCGCGGGTGAATTCAACACATTTCTGAAATAGGTCCAAGGGAAAAACTCCTTTTTTGACTCTTATAATAGTATATTACAACGTGTTGAATATACCGTAACATCAATCCAAATGCAATTTCAGAATAATAGAATAGAGATATGACCTCTTCAAAGCCTATTGCCTTCGTTACCGGCGGGACCGGGTTCATCGGCAGCCATCTTATCGACAGACTCCTTTCCAAAGGATATCATGTTCGGGCGCTCGTCCGTACGCCAAAAAAATTAGGGTTTTTAAAGGATCTTCCGATTGAGATCATTGAGGGGGACCTTTTTTCAAATTCAGCATTGGAAAAAGGGATATCCGGGTCCGACTATGTCTATCACGTTGCGGGATTGGTTGCGGCACATTCCAAAAAAGAATTTTTCCGCGGCAACAGGGATGCAACACGTAATATTATCGAGATCACTGCCCGTGTTAATCCGTCAATAAAGAAGTTCGTGCACATCAGCAGCCAAACCGCAGTCGGTCCGGGAAAAGGAATGACCCCGGTGACCGAAGCGACTGCAGCGAATCCTCTGACAACCTATGGAAAAAGTAAACTCGCTTCGGAACATGAAGTGCTCAAATTCAAGGATCAGCTTCCGGTGACGATCCTTCGTGTTTCCGCTGTGTATGGTCCAAGAGATACTGCGACGTTCGATTACTTCAAATCAGCGTATATGGGATTGGAACTCCTGATTGGATTCCATGATACCTATGTAAGCCTTGTTCATTCAACCGACCTAGTTACCGGGATCATTCTCGCCGGCGAAAAGGAAGCGTCCAAAGGACAGATCTATTTTCTCGGCAGCGAACAATACTATACATGGAATGAGATCGGGTATGTAACGAAGAATGTTCTGAACAAAAAATTATTCAGGGTCCGTGTACCGAAACCTCTCGTTTTCGTGATCGCGGGGATTTCTGAGGTTGCATCCAAGTTCAAATCAAAACCTTCGGTACTGAATTTTGAAAAGGCATACGATCTGACACAAGGAAACTGGTGCTGCGATGTCTCCAAAGCGAAGAATGAACTCGGTTATCGGCAGGAAGTGACGCTGGCGGACGGTGTGAAGGAGACCATCCAATGGTATCTGGACAACCGATGGATGTAAGCAATATTTTTGTTCAATGATGACAATTTTTAACGATCACCGATTGACCTCATCCGCCCGTTCAAAGAAGAACTGGGCGGAATCCTTCTTTCCTAACGCTTCATAAAGGAGCGAAAGATTCACATTCACCTCTTTCCTGCCAGGTTCGATCATCCGCGCATGCTGTAGGTCGGTCATTGCTGCATCATAATTGCGGAGTTTCAATGAGGCAGAACCACGGTGGATAAGCGCATCGATATTGTCCGGCTGAGACTGGATGACCACGGTCAGATCCGTCACTGCTTCCCGGAACCTCCTCTTCCCTTCCAGCAATATTCCTCTATTCAGATACGGTTCCACAAACGTTTTATCAAAGAATATAGCTCGGGAGAGGTCCGCGATCGCGCTGTCGTTATTATTCTCTTTCAACGAAACAAGCCCTCTATTATAATACGCCAGCGCAAATGACGGCTCTATCGCTAGCACCTTATCAAAATCTTTTCTGGCTATCCCAAGGTCCCCCCGCACCGCAGAAAGGTATCCGCGCATATTCAAAGCGTCGGGATAATTCGGCGCGATATCGATCGCCTTTGAGAAATCGGCATACGCTTTATCGTATCGTCCCTGCATAAAATAATGCTGTCCGCGACTGAAGTATGAGATCGGAAAATTCGGATAATGCTGTATCGCATCGGTCCAAAGGGTTTCACTGTCCTTCCATACCGCCACGCGATTCCATGTTACTGCACCGTATGAAAGCGCGATCATTCCGATAAGCACTGCAGTCTTTTTGACATCGTCAAATCGATCGATGAAATGCTGATGCAGAAGTTGAGAAATAACAACCAGCAGCCCCAGTAACGGAACATACATGAATCGATCCGCCACGATCATACTGCCGAAGGAAACAAATTGCAGTGTCGGAAGAAGAGCGATCACAAAGAATGCTAACGGGACCTGGAACTGAACGGTCTTTTTGCGAAAAATCAGAATGGCTGCGGTCGCCGCAATTACCGCCGCCAATGAAATGAACATTGCCGCAGGCAGACTCCCTCCGGATGTATCGGGAAAAGGATAGACAGATGAAAGACCGGCAGGATAGATCGTCTTCCCGATATAGAATACAATATCATATGCGGCGATGGATACCGTCTCGAGCAATGAGAATCGTTTGCCGATCGCCACTCCTCCGACGGAACCCAGCGAATAGAGGACCAATCCTGCAAAGAAGATCGAGACAACAAAATATGGAACAAGTTTCACCGCGATTCTCTTCAACGGTTTGCCCGTGATCGCCGCCTCGGCGAGAAGAAAGAACGGTAGGAACATCACTGTTGCTTTGGAACCCATGGCACACAAAAAAAGACCGAGCGAGAGAAGATAGTACCGCACAGGAAAGCGTTCATCATCCGATTCGGAGCGGTAATACATCAGCATCGATCCGATCAGGAATACGGTCGAGAGTGTATCTTTCCGCGCACTGGTCCACGCAACAGCTTCCACATGCAGCGGATGAATGCCGAACATCAATGCGGCAAAGAATGCAACCTCATCACTGAATTTCCATCGACGGACAAGTGAGAACACCATGACTGTCGTGACGAGATGGAGGAACAGACTTGTGAAATGGACAATGAACGGATCCAATCCGAAAAAATGGAATTCAACGGCGAAGGAAAGCACGACCAGCGGAACATACTGCGCCACATAGAACGATGAGAACATGGTGCCGATATTCTCGGCGGAAAGTGACCTGATGTCGGGATTATTGACAAGATAATATCCGTCATCCCAATTGGTGAAACCATTCTGAATGGTCGGGAAGAACACTGCCAGCGTGGCAGCAATAATGATCGCGATATAGATCGTCTGTCGGTCGGTCTTCATATGGTTCGAAAAAAGCGCATTCCCTTCCCGAAAATGTAGTCAAAGTTTCATTATCGTCCAAAAATTTCCATTTCTCCTCCGTTGTTTGTATTTTGAGTGTATCATGAGTATTGGAATTGAAATTGCTCTTCTTATTTTGCTGATCGTTCTGAACGGGATCCTGGTCATTTCCGAGATCTCCATCGTTTCGTCACGGAAACCTCGGCTGCAGTATCTTGCGAACAAAGGGAATATTCGGGCAAAGATCGCACTCGATCTGGCTAATTCGCCGGACCATTTTCTCTCGACCGTGACCGCTGGTATCACGCTCATCGGCATCCTGGCCGGTGCATTCGGCGGAGCAACAGTCTCTGAATCTCTCGCTGAGTATCTCATCCTCATTCCGTGGCTGGCGTCGTACGCCGAACCGGTGAGTCTGGCGGTCGTTGTCGTTTCCATCACTCTTCTGACGATCTTTGTCGGCGAACTCATCCCGAAACAACTCGGTTTGAAGAATCCCGAACGGGTCGCATGCGCTATCGCGATCCCGATGCGGACTCTCTCCGCCGTGCTCTATCCCATCGTCCGGCTGCTGACCGTCATCACCCGTGTGATCATCCGTTCGCTCGGCATCAAGGAACATAACGATCCATCGTTCACGGAAGAAGAGATCAAAGTGATGCTGGAGGAAGGGACCCGCGCAGGAACGTTCAATGAAGTGGAACAGGAGATGGTGGAACGGGTCTTCCGTCTGGCGGACCAGAGCGTGAATGCCCTCATGACTCCGCGAACCGAGATCATCTGGCTCGATGTTGAGGATCCGATCGCAGAGAATTTCAAGAAGATCAAAGAGAGTTCCCATTCCTTCTTCCCCGTCTGCAAAGAAGGGATCGACAATGTTCTCGGGGTCACTCATGTAAAGGACCTCTTCTCCGCTTCGCTGAATGGTCCCATTACTTCACTCGAGCAGCATCTCCGCAAACCGCTCTATATTGTTGAGAACGTCCTCGCCGTGCAGCTGATCGAAAAATTCAAGGAATCGGGTACGCACTTTGCGTTCCTTGTGGACGAATACGGCGGCATCCAGGGACTCCTGACGCTGAACGATATATTGAAAGCGGTGGTCGGTGAAGAAATTGATGTGGAAGAAAAGACGAATCACTATATTGTGCAGAGAGCGGACGGTTCGTATCTGATCGACGGAGCACTGCTCATCACCGAGTTCCAGGACCTGTTCAAGATCGATACCTTATCCGAGAAAGAGACGGGGAATTATCAAACACTGGCAGGTTTCACCATCAACCACATGGGAAAGATTCCTTCCGCCGGACAATTCTTTCTCTGGCGTGATCTCCGCATTGAAGTGGTGGATATGGACGGTAACCGGGTGGATAAATTATTGATCAGCAAACAATCACTGCCGGCACAACAATGAGCAAACCGCGGCGCAACGACTTTCTCATCCCGTTCCTGACCATCGTTCTGGATGTGGTCGCATTCGAAACGGCGTTCCTGCTTTCCTACTGGCTCAGATTCTTTTCGCCCCTCACGGAATATTTCGAGATCTCTCTCGGCGTTCCGCCGGTCGGCACGTACATCGCCGCATCATTCATCTTCATCCCGGTCTTCCTGCTCGTATTCAATTCCCGTAAATTGTACGGCACGCGGAGGAACATCCATCTCAGCGATGAATTCTTCGTCATCATCCGTCTGATCACCATCGGCATGATGATCATGATGAGTGTAACATTCTTCTACCGCGGATTCTCCTTCTCCCGCGGTGTCTTCATCCTGCTCTGGTTCAATTCCATCGTATCGGTCACCATCGGCCGCTGGATCGCGCTCCGGTTCGAACAGAATCTCTACCGCCGCGGAAAAGAATTGAAGTCCGTCGTGATCGTCGGCAGGAATAAGACCGCCGAACAGATCTATTCCCTGTTCATCGCTAAGCCGATCCTGGGATATGAAGTGTTGGGATATTACGCGGACATATCGGCACAACAGGATTCGCCGTTGAGCAATTGCCGGTACCTCGGACCGATCACCGGCCTTCCCAATGACATCGGCACACTCAGAGTACAGACTGCACTGGTGGCACTTTCACACAATGAACAGGAGCAGCTCATAGAACTGCTCCGGCTCACCGAAGGAAAGAATGTCGAATTCATGATGGTGCCGGATATGCTCGAAATGATGACAAGCAGATTGAGGATACAGGAGATCGAAGGGATTCCGTTCCTGAAACTGAAGGATATTGCGATGAGCACCTGGAACCGCATCCTCAAACGCGGATTCGACATCATCTTCTCCATTGGCGCGTTGATCATCGCATTGCCGGTGATGGGACTGATCGCCGTGATCATCAAATTGACGTCGTCGGGACCGGTCTTCTATATCCAGGAAAGGGTCGGTTTGGACGGAGTTTCATTCCCGCTCATCAAGTTCCGTTCAATGCGCATCGATGCGGAAAAGATCTCGGGACCGGTCAGGAATAAAAAGGATGATAACCGTGCGACACTTATCGGAAGGATCCTCCGCCGAACGAGTCTGGATGAACTTCCGCAGTTGTTCAATACACTGTACGGACACATGAGTATCGTCGGTCCGCGTCCCGAACGCCCCTTCTTTGTTGAGCAGTTCAAATCGAACGTCCCGAAATATCTGGAGCGGCATCGCGTTAAGACGGGAATGACCGGATGGGCGCAGGTGAACGGTCTCCGCGGCGATGTACCGATCGAGGACAGAACGAAGTATGATATCTATTATGTGGAGAACTGGTCCCTGGTGCTGGATGTGAAGATCATTCTCAAAACGATCCGCGCCGTCATTTTTGCCAAAGATGCATATTAATATTTTACCGGAATAATCGTATGATCCCATTGATCATTTTTTACCTGCACATCGTCGGAATCACTATTGCGTTCACTGCCGAGTATCAGAAAGAGGATCTCAGCGCAGGACTATTGTCGGTCGGATTTGTTGTGCTGATCTTTTCCGTGGGATGGTCGATCAGTTCATTCGTGCTAAAATATCTTATCGGAGAAGCGGGATTCGGAATGTGGATGAACAGGGACAGTCTGTCGCTGCTGCTGCTGACGATCGCGGAAGGATTGTTCTATTTTCTGTATTTCAAGGAGAGTGACGCAGCGCCTGCGAAGTAGGTCACTTCAGTGTGAAATTGAATGTGATCGTGCAAGCCTGTTCGGTCTGTGTTTGCCCGCCGGGAAGCGGTTCAAATCTCCACAGTTTCACTTTGTTGATGGCGGCATTCTCAAGTCTCGTATCCCCTTTTTGCGCCGGCGTTGCTGACCGAATTGACCCGTCCGCAAGAACGAATACACGTAATTTGATCTGCGCGCTGGTATTCACCCCCTGAGGATAGACCGGTGCTTCCCCTGACACAAGTTTACGGTTGACACCGTTCACCCACTGCACACCAAACGAAACATTATCACCGATACCGTCGCCGCTGCCAAACCCTCCCTTACCATTTCCGCCGTTGCCCGGAGTGATACCGCTTCCGCTGTTCCCGCCCGATTGGATACCCATCGGTCCTTCACGGCGTCCGGGAGTGGGAGTATAATATGATGAACTGCGGTTATCATCCCGTGACGGTGAGATCTTGTTCGTCATTGAGAGAGGCGCAGATGGATCGACATTCACGGATTTTTTTGTCGACGGAATTCGGATGATATCATCCGTGCCGAACGAAAGTGTCCGCGTCGGGAGTGTAACAGGGTTATTCAGATTCTCCGAGGTTTGTTCAAGTCCTGCCTGCACATCGCTTTGATTCGGAAGGGTGAATTTCGGCAGACTTCCCTGACCTCCGGGGAGCGTGCCCAGCGTGATCTCGATATATTTGGATGTGATCTGCTTCGGCTGCACTGAGGTATAATACAATACGACCGCCGCCAGTATGTGAAGAATGACGGATCCAATCCAGCCGAACGATGTGGAATGATAACGTGAGGACATACGGGAATTAGAATTCTTCTTCGGGAGCCGTCGCGATCATGAATCGCTGCGCGCCGATCCCTTTCGCTATATCGATCACTTCCACCGCCTGCTGAAGCGTAACGGATTTATCCGCTCGGACGATGATGATCTGGTCCTTGTTCTTATCGATAATGGGGATCAGTTTCTGTGCCAGTGTAGTCAGCACGATCTGTTCGGCATTCAGGTAGATATTACCCGTTTGTGTGATCGTGATGATGGTCTGCTGATCGGAATGGATCTCGCCGGTCGCCGCTTTCGGAAGGAAAACATTCACTCCGCGGAAGGTCACGAACGATGACGCCAGCAGGAAGAAGACAAGCAACTGCAGCAGCATATCCGGCAGCGTAGCATAGTTAAAATTAGGATCGACCTTATGTCGTTGTTCGAATTTCATAGATGTTCGTGATATAACGGATGAGGATTCAAGTGAACGGACCGTTTATTTATTCATCTTTCGGTTCAAAGAATTCATCATCGGCAAAGACCGTTCGTGTCGGTTTTGATTTCTTTGCTGCAGCTGGTGCGATAACGTCATCAACCGCCGGTCCGTCTACATCCATCAGTGCAAAGAACTCTTCTGAGGCAACCTCGAGATTATGAATCAATCGCGTGATATTCGCGACGAAAAGATTGTAGAAGAACAATGCGGGAATACCGACGATCAGACCGAATGCAGAACAGAGAAGTCCCTGCCAGATACCGCCGGCAAGCGTAGCAGCATCGGCATTTCCGCCGAGCTGTTCGATCGTCTGGAATGCCAGCACCATACCGACAACGGTCCCCAAGAATCCCAGCATGGGCGATATAGCGGCAACGTTGGCGAGAAGACTCAGGCGTTTTTCAAGATAGAAGATCTCAACTTTCGCGGCGTTCTCGATCCCCTCTTTCACGGCAGCATTCCCTTTATGGAAATTCAGGACACCGTTCTTCAGGATCCCACCGATGGGAGCCTTCACCGCTGTGCATGCCTCAATGGCGGATTTAAGATCATTGTGGGCGAGAGCGCTGCGGACCTTCCCGAGCAGCGGACGATGGTCCACGTTAGCCCGGGAAAGGACAATGAATTTTTCCATGATCACGGCAACGCCAACAAATGAACAGAGAAGGATCGGCCACATCACCAATCCTCCCTTTAAGAAAAGATCCAACAGATTCATCAACTGACCTTTGAGAAGTGTAACAGAATTGTTGATCGCTCCCTCCATACGGAGGGAGCGGATGACACGAAGGGATTGTTGCGAATTTATTTTCCGACTTTAACGACGACCGGACGGGATTCGAGCATGTGCTCCATCTTTTCCATCTGCGCCTTTGCATCTGCTTTGGTCTCGAAACGGCCGACGCAGACCCGATAGTAATTTCCCATTGGTTCGATGAAGGCATCGAATCCTGCTTCGGTGAATACCTGCGCCTGAGCATTTGCTTTCTCTACGACAGGCCATGAAGAGATCTGCACAGTGAACATTCCCGTGCCGTGAACGATATCCTTGCGTGCTTTGGACTTCGATCTCGGCTGAGCGGTCGTTTCAACTTTGGTGAGGTTCTCTTCCGGTGAAGGTACCGTCGTGTCGGGAGCAACTGCTGCTTCAGCAAAATTCGACGTCGTATCCTGTGTAACGGGCTGATAGGAGTCCGTCGGGATCGAAACGACCTGCGGTGCAGGTTTCTTTTTTCCCCACAGTTTCACGATGCCGGTAGTATTCAGGATGAATGCGATCGCACCAAGTGCAACAACTGCACCGACAATGATCAGAGCGGTCTTCGGAATTCCTCCTCCGCTTCCGCCGGAAGACGATCCGGAAGATTTGGGTGCATCCCCTTTAACATTCAAATTAGGCATTGATGATTCTCCTTCTGTACTGTGAGATAATAAATTTTCGCTACCAATGATAACTGATGCCGAGCAGCAAAAATACCGTTCTCTCCTTGTATCCGTTCCACACAAAATACTGCTGGTCGATCAAATTGTTCAACTCCGCATGACCGCGGAATTGACCGAACATCTCCATCTCTGCTTTCACTCCGGTGTAAACATAACCTGCATTGGAGTGAGTGTTCAAAAAATCCGTGAAGCGCGATGCATTAAATTCAGCGAACGCTTCCGCGTGCAGACCGAAATCAAAGAAATGATGATAGGCGGCACCGACGGTGTATTTCGGGATATACGGAAGAACACCGGATGAATCTTTTTGCCGGGCCGAGTGCGTAGAAAAATACGCTGTCACATTCTGTTTCTGATTCAGTCTATATAACGCCGATAAATCGATCTTTATTGAGCGAATGTCTGAAAGATAAAGAACTTCCCACACTTTTGCACTATCCTTGTCATAGAAAGTGGGATAATTGTTGATATGCTTATAGCTCACTTTCACGGTCGTTGTCAGTTCTTCCGTCGGACTGAATTCCATTCCGCCGTAGATATTCAACCGTGAATCCGTAGGGACCACGGGGGTGGCAAAATTGATATACCGATTCTGTTTTACGATGGATGAGAGCGTATTCCGCTCAACGGTAGGCGCATACCCGGCATACAAAGAGGCATTTTCCGAGAAGGAATACCGGATCTCAAGATTCGGGTAGAAACGGCCGCTTGCCGGCCCCAGATTCCCGCGATAAATGAATTGCTGCAGCGCAAATGTGACCTGCAGTGCCGGTATCAGCGATTGGCGCCCTTCCGTCCGAAGAAAGAACCATTGCCCGGATCTCAATCCGGGAAGCGGCATGGAATATCCCGTCGCCCGGTATTCGGTCTGACCGCGGAATGATGTTTCAAAGAATCGCGTGGAGGCAGTTCCATTGATGAAGAATTCGTTCTCGGTGGACTTCGCGGAATCCGTTGCAGAGAAAGTACTCCATCCGGTCCGCGCTGAATAATCCACTCCCGACAATGCTTTGTACGGAAGCGCATACCGTGAACCGATCCCTCCGCTCACTTCGAACCCGCTCAGGTCCCGCACTCGGTTCGAAGATCGTGAAGCATACGCTCGGTATCCGTCGCGGTCATATTTCGCTTCACCGCTCAATTGCGCGAACGGAATAAATGCCGTGGATTCCGGAAGGATGGTCGATCCTCGTACGCCGAAACCGCCGTTCCAGAAGCCGGCATCGGTCACATGTCCCTGACTTTCGGAATAATATCCGTTCAACACGAATGAGCTTGTGGAAGTGTATTGACCGAACCATCCGTCGAGCTGCGGTGTTCCGTAGAATCCGATCCCTGCATAAACTTTCCCGTTCATCGCTCCCGGGGTCTTCGTGAATGATTTGATCTGTTTCGGACTGAGCGCTTCGCCGACATTCATCGGACGCTCACCCGCTGTGGGTGCAGAAGGCGCAAAGATCCGTTCCTGATCGTTCTCCGTTTTCGATTCGATGTTCAGATCGATCTTCTCGGTTCCGGTGATGACGAATTCCGGGATATCGATCTTCGGCAGAGCCGCATCGGATTTCGGCGTCTGAACATTCTGCAGGTCAACATCTTTCTTCGCTGCTTCTTTCTTCTCGGGCTCCTGCGCCGATGCCAGCGTAACACACAAACAGATAGAACAGAACAAGATCAATGCGCGGTATGAAGACAGAATATTATTCATCACATCTGCTCCAATGATTTCAATTTCTTCTCGGCAGCCGGAACAAGGTCCGCAACTTTATTCTGCTTGATCACAAATGTGAAAGCATCCTTCGCCTTCTGGATCTGATTGGTCTTCTCGTAACATTCGCCAAGATTGAAATACGCACGGCTGATCCACTGCGTTGCGGCAGGGAACACATACCGTACTCGGAGATAATTGACGATAGCTTCCGGATGATTTTTCTGACTCTGATACGTGAGACCGACGGCGTACTGCGCTTCAGCGGCGATCTCATCGGTCCGGTTCACCGCGACCGATTTGAAATACTCGAGTGCTTTCCCGTACTGTTCGGAGTCGATGTTCAGCCAGCCGAGTGCAAGTTTGCTTCTGTCCGCCGCGGTCGACTTTGCATAGCGAGTGATGGTCTCGTCAAATTTCTTCACCGATGCATTCAGCTGCCCCGTCCCTTTCAGTACCAGCGCCTGCTGGTATGACGCTTCGGATGCCTCATTGGAGGAGGGGTATTCCTCTTCGATCTTTGCATAGGCACTCAATGCAGCATCAGGTTTTCCGCGCTGAGATGATATCCCGCCGATCTCGAACAACGCGGCACTCGCGACACGGCTTGTCGGATAATTCTCCGATGAGTTCTTGTAGGATTCCAACGCCGCCTGTGCATTTCCCAAATTCTGATATGACTTCCCTAACCAGAAATGCGCGTCACCGAGGAGTTTGCTCTTCGGAAAATGTTCAAGGAAATCTTTATACGCAACGATCGCACTGTCGTACTGCTTCTGACCGTAGAACAGGTCACCCTTTTTGAAGAACAGTTCATCTGCCAAACGGACATTCGGATTCGTCCTTACGAATTCATCGATCACGGTGATGGCATCGAGCGGTTTTCCCAGCAGAACGAAGCAATACTGCATGCCGTTCACTGCATCGCTTGCAAGGGGCGAATTGTCATAATTCTTGACCACCTCGCTGTATGCGGCGATCGCTTCGGTATACTTCTCAAGATTATAATATGCGTCGGCTATGCTGTACTGTGCGCGGGATGCCAGTTCACTTTTCGGGAAATTCTTCAGCAGTTTCTCAAATTCTGTGACCGCCTGAGGGTACCGTTTGTTCTGAAAATGGATTAATCCAATGCCGTACTGTGCATCATCAACATACTGCGATCGGGAATACCGAGTGATCAGTTCCGAGAATTTGGCGATCCCTTCTTTATCATCGTTGGACCGATACTCCGCATTCGCTACCTGATACAATGCATAATCGTTATTTGCAGCGTAAGGATTTGCTTTCATATATGCACGGTATGATTCACTTGCCTTATCGTACATCTTTGCTGCGTAGTAACTGTCCGCTATGCGGATCTGTGCATCCTGGGTATATTTCTTTGTGGAATCGATCTCCACCACTTTTTGGAATGCATTCGCTGCCGGCTGGAATTTCCCTTGTTTCAAGTAGGACCATGCCAAACCATACTGTGCATCGGTCTTTTTCGCATCGGTCAGATTCACCAACGCTTCGGCATAATACCGTTCCGCCTCAAGATATTTTTCTATCTGGAAATACGACTCCGCGGCCCAGAAATTCGCTTCGGCATTCTGCGGCTGTTTGAAATTCTTCTTTGCATATTGTTCGAAGAGTCTCGCAGCATCGGTATACTTCTTCATTTTAAAGAGAGCCCACGCCTCCTGGAACTGCGCATCGCTTTTGAGGGAAGGATTCGATGCATCGCTCTTTCCCGCGCTGCGGAAAGCGGTGAGTGCACTGTCGAACTTCTTCTGAGCAAGATATGTTTCTCCGACCATCCGCATCGCATCGGAATACACATCTCCCTGCTTGAATTTTTCCGTGATCTGTTGGAATGATACGAGTGCTTTGTCATAATCCTTGCGCTCAAAGTAGATCATGCCGGATTCATACAACGCATTATCAGAATACTCACCCGAAGGACGGGCCGCGATCACGGCGAGATAGGTTGTGAGTGATGAATCAACATTTCCGCTCAATTGCAGGGAACGCCCTTTGCGGAACATCGATTTATGTGCGATATCATCGCTGCCGGCTGCCAGCTCGCCGAACAACTTCGCTGCCTGCGGATATTCCTTTTGATTCAGGAAGGTCCATGCAAAAGAATATTTTACATCACGATAGATGATACTTTTGGGATATTTTTCCAGAAATGCGCCGTACTGTGTCTTTGCTTTGGGATAATCACCAAGACTGTA
>JBMOHT010000066.1:0-18802 GCA_049317705.1 Bacteroidota bacterium
CCATGGTCGGCATAGTTGATTCCTACGATTGTGTCAAAAAATGAAAACCACTCAACAAACTCCAAATACAGTTAGCAATTCGCCACTAAGGCACTAAGACACAAAATCCCACAAAGGATAAATGAAAATTAGTGGATAGTATTTTCTTCATAAATTTTGTGTCTTCGTGTTTTAGTGGCAGAGAGCAAAATTGCTTTTCAATACACTGAGCCGTTACTAAAATATTAAGTGGGGAAAAATAGAGAATCGGAATGAAAGAGTAAAGACGGAGAATGGAAATTCTCATTTTTTGAGATTTCACAATATTTATGAAAAAATCTCTCGCAAAGGCGCTAAGACGCAAAGAGTAAATAACTTCGCCGGAAAAATAATTATTACTTCTTCGCGAGATATTTCCAGTTGCGCACTTTCCCTTCGGCGAGCCATTCGACCGTTGTTGCGAGTCGGGACTCACGCGTCTCTTCGGTCTTCGCTTCTGTCACCCATTCCACATACTCTTTTTTGTTGGAATAACTGAATCCTTCAAAAACGGCGAGCGCCTTCTTGTTCCTCTTCACTGCCGCAAGAAAATATTCGGGAACGAGCAGCTCCTTCTTCTCTTTTGCGGCGGGAGCGCGTTTCACTTTCGTCCCTGTCTCATTCAGCTTCGCGGCTTCTTTGATGTAGGCTGTCAATTTCTTGTCGGACGGCAGATCGTCCATCGATGTGATCTTTCCGAGATGTCCCATAGAACTTTGTGACTCCGCATTCTTCCGAAGGGTCTTGTCCTTCATCAAGGACGCTTTCCAGAAACCGACGGTGCAGTGCTCCTTGAACGATGCCATGCTGCACATCATCTCGTCCAGATAATTGAAATGAGGGAATCCCCATTTGATCGTCTCCTGCACATCCGGACATGCTTGATGAATGACGGCACGAAGATGCTTCAGGATGGGCCGCGCGAAGGGCTGTGATGCAGCGATGTATGCGTCGATGCGTTTGTTTTTGTCAGCCATAGGTCTTCCGTGTGAATAATGAGATGGTCCTGCCGTTCTCCGAATCGATGATCAATGTATTCAGCCGTTTCAATGATGTCTCTTCCCGCTTTGCACTGATCACCCACCATATTGAGCTTCTTTGATACCACGGGGCCAATGAGGAGAAGTATTGCCACGCTTTTTTGTTCGCTTTGAACTGTTTCAAAAGGACGGGTGGGAGTTTCGGGTCGTTCCGCTGTTCAAAGGAATATTGCTGCGTCCCCATTCCATTCCGTTCATCGAATGCTTTCAGACCGGAAGTCTGCATCAGTTTCAACTTCTTCAATTCGCCGACACGTTTGATGTTGACGGCGCTCCAATGACTGGTCTTCTTGCGCGGTGTGAACCGGTTCGTAAAACTGATCCCGTCAATGCTTTTTCGGATGCCGTCGATCCAGCCGAAGCAGAGCGCTTCATCCACCGCTTCAAGGTAGGTAACGGTCGGTCTGCCGGAATCCTTCTTATAAAATCCGATCCACAGTTCGAGTGATGATTCGGAATTCTTCATGAGCCATTTCCGCAGTTCAGCATGGGTCCTAAAGAATGTGATATTCGATGCAACGGGCATATAATGATATTGTTCGGTAAAAAAGTTCAGTCGACAATAAACAATGAGACACCGGTATCAGAAAATGAGCGATGGGCGTCCGCATTGTCGCCGACGTGGTACGACATTCCTTTCTTCAGGATGAATGTGCGTCCGTCCTTCAATTCGGTGGTCATCTCTCCATCGATACAGAAGATAACATGTCCTTTATCGCACCAGTGGTCCGCACGGTATCCGGGAGAATACTCCACACGGCGGATGCGGATGGCGCCGATGCGGATCACTTTCCAATCGGCAAAACCCGATTCACCGTTATGCCGCTCGGAGGGAACGGATCCCCAATCCATCAGCGTGAACGGTATCTCACTGTCGATCGTCATACACCGAACTGCTGCAGATGATGGTCCAGATGTTTGTACGTGCTGGTCCCCCATTGCTGCGGCGTGAAATATCCGAAGAAGGAGTGCGGAGTGCTCGTGCATTTCGCTTCGCCGCCGCGGGAGAATTCCGCGACCAGATCGATATATTGCGATCTCTCATCGTTGAATGTTCGTTCGTTGACGACGAGGAAGGTCGGGTGTGTGGGACTGTTCCTGCGGAGCGGTTTCTCGCCGAGATAATCTTTTTTAAAGATCGGACCGAGGATATATCCAATGAACACCCGTTTGGGTTTGGATCGGCCGGTGACGACCTTCAATGTCTCGTTACAGTGCGCGAGCATCTGCGCAACATCCATCTTCCCCCATTTGCGCTGTGTCGCCGGGGTCAATGTATTCACGCGGGTAACAACTTCGTTGAGCACAGCAGGATCATAGATACTTTTCATAGAGGTAATTCCAATCGATACAATGAAAGAATATTGGACTGTCTGTTTTCGTTATTACCGCGGAAGTCCGTTCGGCTCCGTATCCGACGGATATTCCACGGAGAACTTCAAAGTTGTCGAGCGCTTCTCGGCGGACTGCAGCGTGTATCTCATCCGGTAGATGCCGTCGCTGTTCGGCTGAATGGACTTCGGATCCGGATCGGTCACCGTGATGGAGAATTTTTCATCCGCCGGAACGGGAACCTGGTCGAAGAGAATGACATCGACCGGATATTTCTTGAAATTCTCCACCGTGTTCAGGTACTCGAACGAGATCTTGTTCTTGGACGTGAATGTTCCGGTCTGCTCCTTGAACCGTTTCACCAGTTTCCGTTCAACGCGGATCGCTTCGTCGATACCGAGATTGATGGAGAACGAATCCTTCGGCATCACGGTCTTCATCGAAACAGAGGCGACGAATGCGTTGTCTAAAAAGATGCTCGCGCGTCCGGCAAGAAGCGGAAAATCGCGTGTGTTCTTCCCGTTTGCGAGCAGGAATGCGGACTGGATCTGTTTGGGAACGATATGATAGACGAACGCCACCGGATTCTCCTCGATGGAGATACCGACCTTGTGCGGCTGATTGTCGCTCGGTATCGTCTGCGGTGAACGGATGGTGAACGCAGAAGAGGTGATCTGTGACGATGACACCGATTCTTCCGGCTGGAGCGATATCATATCATTGACCTCCGCCCGGACTGCGTTGGTTGCTTGTTTTGAAACGACAGCACGCTCCGACATCACCACGACCTCGTTCAATTCCACATTCGATTCCGTAAGATAGAATGTTTGTCGTGCGCCGGAGGAAGAAGTGATGATCACTCCGGACATTACGACGGACTGATATCCGATGAATGTTACGCGAACATTATAGGTGCCGGACGGGATATTATAGATGACATATTCCCCGTTCGTATTCGCCGTCCCGCCCAAGGATGTTCCTTCGATCACCACTGTTGCACCGATGATCGATTCGCCGGTCTTATTATCTATGATCCTGCCGGAAAGTGTATTCCCGTTGGGGGTCGGTGTCATGACGCTTTTTCGCAGCATCACCGTCTCGTTAGCCCGCCCTCCACGGAAATTCGTACCGGATGAATATCCCCGCTGCTGATCGATCGTCCACCGCGACAATTCGGGAACGACCTCGCTCGCGGCAGGACGAGCCGTCGACAGGATCATATTCACATTCTCCCACGGCTCACCGGTGGATTGCTGAACATTTCCCGAATACGTGAGCTGGACGGTCTTTTCGCTGGATTGTGCGCGGACCTCATACGAAGGGGTCCACGATGCACCAGAGATGAGATAGGAGATCTCCAACCGGACGGTGCCGGACTTTTCGGCATTGAGCAGAACGGAGATCTGTTTCATTTCTTTCTTAGCAGCACCGCCGGTGAACGCGATCTGATCCTCGAGCGCTTTCACTTTCGCGATCTTCCCATCGATCTCACGGCGGACCGACTCCATTCGTTCCGTGTATTCGGTCTTCTTCTTCTCAACGAACTGGAGCAATTTCTCCCACTCCTCCACTGAGGCCTTTTGTCCGGAATTCTGCAAGGCGAGACTCCGCGTGTAATTCTCCTTCATTGCATCCACAGCATCGAGCTGCGATTTTGTGATGATATTCGCCCGTTCGAGTGAGTTCTTCTCGTTCTTCAACGTGATGATGCGCGACGTAAGTTCTGCGATGCGTCCTTCGGGGATGGTATCCAAAAAGAGTTGATCGATCTTGATGTCTGAGATCTTCGTTCCGTTATCCGAGGTTCCCGTCACTTTCAACGACTGGTCCACCAGCATCCACGGCAGGTCGGTCACGATCACCGTCTGCGCTCCCGCTTGAATATTCTCTTTACATACGCGTGTGATGAGCGCCTGATCGTTGAATACGGTAACAGAAGCGATCTTCGATTTTGATTTTATCTCTGCTGCATTTAAGAATAGTCCCGCACAGAGGACGATCAATAGTACTGTCTTGATATTTTTATGCATCATTATTCCTTTCCATTGAAAAACTTACACTGCTGCCGATCGGTTCTTCTCGATCCACCATCCCCACAGCACAAAGAGCCACATGGAATTCCCCGCCATTGCGATCATCTGCACATTCGGTGGCGGCGGGCCGAAGAGATTCCCGACATGCATCACCACAAGGAACGCAAGCAGTGAAATGAATGCATAGGTTCCGGTCTTGTTCTTTGCTTTCGTAACCGTTGAATACAGATATGCGCCGATACCGAACAATCCGAACTCGACGATCATTGTTCCCGCAAGCGAGTTCCACAAACCCAGACCGAATTTAGCGGAATCATTCCCCAGCAAAGGAAGATCAGGACGGTGCGTGAGCAGATCGAGCAGCCAGTGACTGAATACGACCAGTCCCACCACGAGCGCTTCTTTGGATAATTTTCTCCGCACATAATAGAGACCGCCGAAGAGAACAGACCACCCAAGTGCGCCGACAAGACTGTGCGTCAGAGGATAATCGTAGAAATCAAGAGGGGTGACTACCGTGTTGCCGATCTCGATGCGGGCATGTTCCCACCCGAGCAGCAGAAAGACCGGCCAGAGCAGGTCCACCAGCTGTGCTGCGGCGATGAGTGTTGCAAGATTCGTTTTCGGTGCCGCTTTCTTTGCGGCGAGAGCAACAGCAAAATGTCCGATGAACATAATTTATTTCCTGATATTAAGGGAGACTTTCAAACTGCACTTTAAAGCTCGGCTTTGCAAGGTATCCAACGGCGTAGATGGAACCGACAAGTCCGAACAGGAGCGTCGGCACATTGTCGCCGCGGAATTCTATCTCCGAAAAATGTGACAGCACATCCGTGAGCAGCGATATGGAGAACGGGATCTGTTCCTGGTCCATATACGCCAGTGTTGCAAAAAGCATATCGCCGATTATGATGCTGAGCATCGTCAGCAAACCGACGAGGATCCTGCTCGGGATGGTAATTTTGGTGATCCCTTTTCCCGTGAGCCAGGCGACGAGGAATCCGATACCGACCGCAGCAGCAGCGTAGATAGTATGAGTAGAGTATGTGAGATATCCCCACACGATCCCTCCGGCAACCGCGCCGGCGGCGCCGTATGCAGCGCCGAGCAATACGTTCGAAGGACGCTGTTCGTATGCCGCTTCGGCGATGCCCATCTCGTCTTTCACCGCCTGCTGACACGACGGACAATAATAGACCGGCATGCTGTTGAACAGCGTTATGTTCGATACTTTGTTGACGCTGCAGCGTTCACACACGCCGTTGAATCCGGGTGCCGTCTGCCGAATTGCCGTGATGAATGTCTCTACCATTTCAGCAATCTGTTCCGGCGCCGGCTTTTTAAAGACATACGGCCAGATCCAGAAGATGGAATCTTCAGTGATGATAAATTCTTTCCTATGCCGCTCGGAGAGTTCTTTGATCTTCAGTGCGGAGATAAGGCTCGGTGAGAATTGAACGGCCGCGCGGATCATCTCCGCATTCTCACTCTTCTTAAAATGGATGAGAATTCCGATGCCGGAGGAGTGTTCCTTTTTGTGGAGTCCGACGGAAACAAGATACCCGTTCTTCTCTCCGATCAGCGTTCCTTTTTTACCGTTGAACGGACCGTTCTTAGTGAATTTATAAATGCCGATCCTGTTCGCAAGATCTTCATAATATTTATTGGGGAATTGGTCCATACGATCTTCGTTGAGTGAAAAGAATTATTCGTGTGTCAACCGCGTCATCAGTATCCGGTGATGGTCCGAAAAGCGGAATGACCTGTAGAGTTCGAGTGCGCGGGTGTTATGATGCTCCACTTCAAGATGAAGTGCATGAATGCCGAGTGCTTTTGCTTCATCACATACTTCATCCATGATCTGCCGGCCGATCCCTTTTCCGCGGAACTCCGGCTCCAGATAGAATTCATCAACGAATGCATTCTTTCCGCCGAATTCAAAACTGTAGATCACGGCGAGGACGATGTATCCCATCTCCCGCGCTCCGTCGCTGATGAGCCAGATGCTGCCAAGGTTTGTATCGGAAAGGAATTCCGTCAGCGAGGTCCGCGTCTTCTCCTTCGTGAACGGATAACCGTCGATGGCGTAGAAACGCTCCATCATCACAAGGAGAGTATCAATATCGGAAAGTTGTGCGGGACGGCGGTGGATTGATTCCATAGATATGAGTAAATCTACGACAGACGGGATTGGAGAGCAAGAAAAGAATGCGTTTCAGGATATTTTAACACCTCACAGGTCTTTGAGACCTGTGAGGTGTGATAAAATTAATTGGTGATCGGATCGACTTATTCCTCCACCGACAGCCGATATCCGATGCCCGACTCCGTAATAAAATATTTCGGATCGTTCGGATCGTGTTCCAGTTTCTTTCGGAGCTGGCCGATATAGACGCGGGTGTACTGCGATTCTCCGTCATATTTCGGTCCCCAGACCTGCTGAAGAAGATAGGCGTGCGTCAGCACTTTTCCGGCATTGCGGACGAACAATGCAAGGAGCGAGAATTCCGTCGGAGTCAGTTTCACCGCCTCGCCGCTCTTGGTGACCGTATGTGCTTCAAGATCGACAGTGACCGGACCGAACGAGAATTTCGCCGATGCCTGATCGATGGAATTGAAGATGCGGAGCGCCGTCCGCACGCGCGCGATGAGCTCGCCGCTGCGGAACGGTTTGGAGAGATAATCATTCGCGCCGAAGTCCAGTGCGGAGATGATATCTTTCTCGTCATTCCTTGCGGAGAGAATAAGAATAGGATACCGGACCCACGTCCGCAATTTTTTGAGGACCTCGATACCGTCCATATCCGGCAGACCGAGATCGAGAATTGCCAGATCGAAGCGGGAAGATTCCGCCATCCGCACAGCATCCGTTCCATTCTCCGCGAGCGTCACTTTATATCCTTCATTCTCGAGCGTGTTCCGGAGAAGGCGGCGCATCTGTGTTTCGTCGTCGATAACGAGTATGGATGATTCTTTTTTCATGGTCATGAGATCGTTGGTGAATGTGTTTCGGTGGGAATGGTGATGATGAATTCGGCGCCGCCGGCGCTTCTGTTCGCTGCGATGATCGTCCCTTTATGTGCTTCGACATATCCTTTCACAATGGAAAGCCCGAGACCAGTCCCGCCCGTGCGTGATCCGGGCACTCGGTAGAATTTATTGAAGAGATGCTGCAATGCATCTTTCGGAAAACCGGGACCGTTATCGCTCACCGTCACCAGACAATGCTTCTCTTCCATCCTTGCGGAGACGGAGATCGTGCTGCCTGCGGGAGTATAGAGCGACGCGTTATATAGAAGATTCACCAACACCTGTTCCATTAATCCGAAATCGAGTCTGATGAGCGGCATTGATTCCGGCACAACGATGGATACGGAATGACCGGAAAGCTCCTTTTTAATTTTCTGCGCGGACGTGCGGAACAGATCGTTCACATCGCACCAGTCCAGCCGCGGCGCCAGCTGACCGGATTCAAGCCGCGTCATATCGAGCAGATTTTCCACGAGGCGGTTCAGCCGTTCCGCCGCCGTGTGGATCTCATCCAGAAATTCCGGCTGATGACGCTGGGTGAGTGATTCCACCGCGCCGATGATGGCAGCGATCGGCGTGCGAAGCTCGTGCGAGATGGAACTGAAGAGTGTGCGATACAATTTTTCGGATTCGGCATAGACGATCGTCCGTTTCGCGAGCTCGTTCAGCTGCTCACGCTCCAGAGTGGATGCGATCTGCGCGATGAAATTCTGAAGAAGTGATTCCTGATCGAGACTGAATTGTTTGTCGCTCTTCGTTCTCAGACCAATTACACCAAGAGGATAACGCGGTCCCGATATCGGATAATAGGTTGCCGAGGACGACGGGAGCGTATCGGTGAAGCGTCCTGCCTTCTTCTCGTTCCAGTACACCCACGCCGCAACGCTGAATTCCTTCTCGTCCACCGCATACATGCTGGAAGGATGCGCCGCGGTAAAGATATCGCCGTCCGGCTGGGAAAGGAAGATCGACACTTCTCCCGAAAAGAATGTGGAAAGATGCCGTATCGCAGCGGCCGCTGCTTCGTCCTGTGTCTTTGCCGCGGTCAATTCTTTCGTCAACGCGAACAAAGCGGAGGAATGAGCTTCGCGCCGGCGGACGGTCCGTTCACGCGAACGGATCCTCGCGGTCAGCGTTCCTGTCACTGCGGCAATGGCAAAATAGGTGAGGAACATCAGGATGTCCTGCGGATGACCGATGGCGAAGGTGAACCGCGGAGGAATGTAAAAGAAATTCCACAGCATGGCGCTCATCGCGGCAGCGAGCAGCACCGGTCCCACCCCGAACCGGAGCGGCAGCAGTGCGACGATGAGCAGCAGGATGAGTGAAACGGTCTGATACCCGAGATGTTCGGAGAACGGATAACAGATGAGCGCAGAAACGAAGATGATGAACGCCGAGAGTGCATACTGGGTGAAAGTGGAATGGAACTCAGGGATGGAGATCTTCCTGCTGCGCTGATGCGTTTCATCATGTTCGCCGACGACATACACATCCAGATCGCCGCTCTCGTCGATCAGCTGGTTGAGCAATGAATCACGGAACAGCGAACGGCGCGTGGTCTTCCCGATGAGGATCTGCGTGGCATGATGCTGATGCGCGATGCGGACCAGCGCCGCAGCAACATCCTCATCCGCCGTGGTGATAACTTCCGCCCCGAGATCGGCGGCAAGCTTGATGTTGGCATTCAATTGTTTCTTCTGCTCATCCGTCGTTCGTTTGGACGACTCAACATTCACGGCGATCCATGTCGCGTTCAGTGTATACGCCATTCTCCGAGCCCAGCGGATGATGGAGACGGTCGAAGGACTTGCGCTGATGCCGACGAGCAGGCGCTGTCCGGATTTCCACGTGTCGGTGATGCGCTGCGACTGCATATAATCGCGCAGCTGATGATCGACCCGTTCGGCGGTGAGACGCAGCGACATTTCGCGCAGTGCAGTGAGATTCCCTTTCTTGAAGAAATTCTCCACCGCACGCTGTGACCGGTCCGGTGTATACACCTTTCCTTCCGCGAGCCGTTTCAGCAGTTCATCCGGCGGAATATCGATCACTTCCACTTCATCCGCCTGTTCGAAGATGGAATCGGGCACTGTCTCACGGATGACCGTTCCGGTGATCTGCGCGACCGTATCCGCGCGACTCTCCAGATGCTGCACGTTCACCGTTGTATAGACATCGATGCCGTTCTCGAGCAGTTCAAGCACATCCTGATATCGTTTATTGTGACGGCTGCCGGGTTGATTGGTGTGAGCAAGCTCGTCCACGAGAACAAGCTGCGGTTTGCGAGAAAGGACCGCATCGATATCCATCTCTTCGAGCATCACACCGCGGTATTCCAATTGTTTGCGCGGAACGATCTCCAATCCGCTCACCAGTGCTTCGGTCTCTTCGCGTTTGTGCGTCTCGATATATCCGATCACGACGTCCGTCTGCTTTGCTTTTGCATCGTGTGCGGACTTCAGCATATCGTAAGTCTTACCGACACCGGCGGACATGCCGAAGAAGATCTTCAGTTTTCCGCGGCGTGAGCTCTCTTCCTGACGCTTCAGCGCGTTCAACAATGCATCGGGATCGGGACGGTATGGTGGGGTTCGTTCCATTACATCGAATATACTGAACCATTCATTGAACTGCATCCTCTCCAGAAACGGGTGCAGACGTTGTATCGGTCGCGTGGAATCCCGGAGCGTTTTGCGCAGTATTCTGTTGACCTTCGGCCGGCGACGGATCTGCTTCACAACAGCATTTTGCGAACGCGATCATGCACAACGCAAAGATGATGATCAGGATACCTTTCATATTACAATCCATCCAATGCG
Organism: Bacteroidota bacterium; assembly: GCA_049317705.1. GTDB lineage: Bacteria > Bacteroidota > Ignavibacteria > UBA10030 > UBA8401 > UBA8401. The sequence continues at coordinate 10,276 of JBMOHT010000066.1, forward strand.
ATGTTCAGTTTCAATACGTTCACCCGCGGATCTCCGAACAACTGCAGCTGCGGTCCTTCGGAAAGTTTTTCGACAATTTTTTTTACTGCTGCGGTCTGTTCTTTGGTGAATCCCCGTACTGCAGCGATCCTTTCTATCTGCATCCGAGCGGCTTCAGGCGAGATATGCGGATCGACACCGCTGCCCGACGCAAAGAGCATCTCTTTAGGAACGATCGTCCCGGCGGGAAGATGATTCAGCGCGATGAACCGCGAGGAACGCGCAATGACGGAATCCCGCATCCGGCGGTCGGTCGGTCCCCAATTCGTACCGGAGGAAGGCATCGGTGCATAATCAATCGCGGAAGGACGCGGATGAAAATATTTATCGCCGGTGATCTGCTGTCCGATCAATTCCGAACCGATCACTGTGCCGTTCTTTTGTATCAAGCTGCCGTTCGATTGATAAGGAAAAATAATCTGCGTGAGCAAAGTCATGCCGAGCGGATACAGAACGCCGGTCAACACGGTTAGGACAAGCAACAGGCGGAACGCTGGAAGGAACGTTGTTTTCATATCAGCCTCAATGTGACGATGGTGATGTCGATCAGTTTTATTCCGATGAACGGAACGATGATGCCGCCGATCCCGTAGACCCACAGATTTCTCCACAACACGGCATCCGCACCGATCGCGCGGTATTTCACTCCTTTTAATGCGAGCGGGATCAGCGCGACGATGATGAGTGCGTTGAAGATGACCGCGCTTAGGATGGCGCTTTCCGGCGTGGCAAGATGCATAATGTTCAGCACCGAGAGCGGTCCGGGCACAACTGCCGACGCCGCGTACAGCGAACCGGCCATGGCGGGAATGATGGCGAAATACTTCGCCACATCGTTCGCAATACTGAATGTGGTGAGCGCACCGCGGGTCATCAATAATTGTTTCCCTGTTTCCACCACTTCGATCAATTTCGTCGGATTGGAATCGAGATCGACCATGTTCCCAGCTTCGCGAGCTGCCTGTGTTCCGCTGTTCATTGCAATGCCGACGTCGGCCTGCGCCAGCGCCGGAGCATCATTCGTCCCATCCCCGATCATTCCCACAAGACGACCGTTCGCCTGTTCGTCGCGGATCCGTTTCAGTTTATCTTCGGGACGCGCTTCGGCGATGAAATCATCCACACCTGCTTCAGCGGCGATGGCAGCGGCGGTCAACGGATTATCACCGGTGATCATCACCGTCTTGATCCCCATCTGGCGCAGCTGTGCGAACCGTTCTTTGATCCCGCCTTTTACGATATCCTTCAATTCGATCACGCCGAGCACTTCTTTGTTCTCCGCAACGACAAGAGGAGTGGAACCTTTCCTGGCGATCTCGTCAACAACGGATTGGATCTCTTTGGGGAATGAACCGCCGAGTTCGAGAATATATTTTTTCACCGCTTCCGCGGAACCTTTGCGGATGATCCTGTCGGTGACATCAACTCCGCTCATCCGCGTCTGCGCGGTGAACGGAATGAAGTGTCCTGCGACCTCCGACACATCACGTCCGCGCAAATGATATTTTTCCTTTGCAAGGATCACCACCGAGCGGCCTTCCGGAGTTTCGTCCGCAAGAGAAGAGAGCTGCGCTGCATCGGCGAGACGTTCGTGCGTGACGCCGTTCGCCGGAACGAATTCCGTTGCCATCCGGTTGCCGAGCGTGATGGTTCCCGTCTTATCGAGCAGTAGCACATCGACATCTCCCGCCGCTTCGGCGGCGCGTCCGCTCGTCGCGATCACATTCTTGCGGATGAGTCGGTCCATTCCGCTGATGCCGATCGCGCTGAGCAATCCGCCGATGGTGGTGGGAATAAGACAGACAAGCAACGCGATCAGAACAGGTAAACTTGTCAGTGTTCCTCCCTCTTGTCCGGAAGCCCGCTGAGCATACAGCACATACGCGGGAAGCGTCGCAACGACCAGCAAAAAGATGATGGACAATGCCGAGAGGAGGATCGTCAGCGCAATCTCATTCGGCGTCTTCTGCCGTTTCGAACCTTCCACGAGCGAGATGATCCTGTCCAGGAACGTATTCCCCGGCTCGGATGTAATGCGGATAATGATCCTGTCGCTCAGCACTTTCGTCCCTCCCGTCACCGCACTGCGGTCATCGCCGCTTTCGCGGATGACCGGAGCTGATTCTCCGGTAATGGCGGATTCGTCCACGCTGGCGATTCCCTCAACGATCACACCGTCCGACGGGATGATATTCCCTGACTCACAGACCACTTTGTCCCCTTTCTTCAGGTCCGTTGCCGCTATAGTTCTTTCGCCTCCATCAGCGGTCTGAAGTCGCGCCGTTAGCTGTGAACGGTTCTTTTTCAGCGCTTCTGCCTGGGCTTTGCCCCTGCCTTCTGCAACAGCTTCTGCAAAATTTGCGAACAGCACAGTGAACCATAACCAAACCGTTACCTGAATGTTGAATGCGGACGGATGTCCGGCAAAGATCTCCTGCACCGTAATGACGGTCGTCATCAGCGAACCGACGGCCACAACGAACATCACGGGATTCTTCACCATCAGCTTCGGATGGAATTTTTTGAAGGAATCCTTCAGCGCCTGTGTAACGATGTCGCCCGAAAAAAATGCAAGGGATGATGATACTGTTTCCGAATTCATGTTTTTCCTTTGTTAATTCAGCCGTGTCAAGGTTTTGAACCTTGACACGGCTGAAGTTCTGTAAGAATCAGAACGTTTGACCGTTCATCATCAAAAAATGTTCTACGATAGGTCCAAGCACCTGCGTCGGAAAGAAAGTCAACGCACCCACGATCATGATCGTGCCGAACAGCAGCAGTCCGAACAGGAATGTATCGGTCGGGAAAGTGCCGGAAGACAGCGGCGTGATCTTTTTCTTTGCGAGACTTCCGGCGATCGCCAGCATGGGAATGATCACACCGAACCGGCCGATGAGCATGTTAATGCCGAGAAGGACGTTGTAGAACGGCGTATTCGCCGTAAGTCCTGCGAACGCGCTTCCGTTATTGCCCGCTGTTGAAGCAAAAGCGTATAGTATTTCCGAGAATCCGTGCGGACCGGAATTATTCAATCCGGCAAGTCCCGCTTCTGATACTGAAGCAATCGCGGTAAAGATCAAAATGCCGACGCTCGGAAGCAGCATGGCGACCGCCGCCATACGCACTTCGAATGATTCGATCTTCTTGCCGAGATATTCCGGCGTGCGCCCTACCATCAGTCCAGCTATGAACACCGTCAGCAGAATGAAGATCATCATACCATACATTCCGGCACCCACTCCGCCGAAGATGATCTCTCCGAGTTTTATATTGATCATCGCCACTGCGCCGGAAAGCGGCGACATACTGTCGTGCATGGCGTTCACCGAACCGTTCGATGCGGCGGTCGTTGCAACGGACCAGAGCACACTGTTCGCAACTCCGAACCGCGTCTCTTTCCCTTCCATTCCTCCGGCAATACCTGTTACAGGATTCACCGTATATTCCGACCACAGCGATGCTGCGAGTCCTGCCATAAACATGAAGAACATTACACCCCAGACGACCCACGCATGCCGCCGCGAATTCACCATAACGCCGTAGGTATAAACAAGTGACGAAGCAAGCAGAAGAATAGAAAGCATCTCAAGATAATTCGTCAGCGGTGTAGGATTCTCGTGCGGATATGCACTGTTCATGTTGAAGAATCCGCCGCCGTTCGTGCCGAGCTGTTTGATCGCGATCTGCGACGCTGCCGGACCGAGCGGAATGGTCTGCTGTGCACCTTCGAGTGTCGCAACATTCTGATACGAAGAGAACGTCTGCACCGTTCCTTCGCTCACCAGAACGACCGTGAACAGGATCGACAACGGGAGCAGCACATAGACGGTCGAACGGACGAGGTCCGTCCAAAAATTCCCCACCTCATCCGTTGTTTTGCGTGCGATGCCGCGGATAAGACAGAGCATCACCGCGATGCCGGTCGCTGCACTGACGAAATTCTGAACAGTCAGGCCGATCATCTGCACAAGATAACTGAGCGTCACTTCACCGGCGTAGGACTGCCAATTTGTGTTTGTCATGAAGCTGACCGCGGTGTTGAATGCAAGATGCCACGAGACATCGGGCAGATGCTGAGGATTCAGAGGCAACCGTGCTTGAAAGAACTGCAGGAAAAAAACGACAATAAAGCCTGCACCGTTGAACGCCAGCAACGCGAATGTATACTGTTTCCAGTCAGATTCTTTTGCAGCATCGATCCCGGAAAGTTTGTAGATGAGCCGTTCGAGCGGACCGAATATCGGTGAAAGGAATGTTCGTTTCCCTTCGAAGATCTTTGCCATCAGTTTCCCGAGCGGCGGCGTCAACAGGAATAACAGAGCAGCGTAGAGTACGATCTGAATGATCTCGGCAATGGTGATCATCTTAGAATTTCTCCGGTTTGATCAGCGTGTAGGTGAGATAGATCAGCAGCAGCACTGCGGCAATAAGTCCGAACAACATTTGTCCTCCTCTGAAATTGACGAAAGCAATGTGCCGAAGAAGACGAAGAATGTAAATTCAGAGGAAATAAAATGGAGGGGGGAAAGTGTAAAAGTTTTATAAAGAATGGATGGAGTGCTGCGAAATGATTTGCATGACACCTTCCAGGTCTTAAAGACCTGGAAGGTGTTAACGAACTCGAGACTCGACCGCGGAGCCTATGGATTTTTTTCTCTGACCTCTTCTTTCGGCGCATATTCCATCACGAAATGGAGCCGCGGAAAATGTTTCGGCAAATGCGTGAGACTGAAGATCATCACGCCGGTGGAAAGTCTGTCGACCCAGGACGATGTCGGCCATCCGAGATGGACGATGATCTTCTTGTGCGGCAATTCATACTGCAGCGCATAGAGGATCTCCGTGATCGCCTGGAACACCGTCTTCCCCTGATACGCCACGCGGAAATGGTTCGGCGTGATCTTCTCCGGTATCCCCTGACGCGGATGATAGAGACTGACATAGACCGAGTCCTGATTGACGATCCTGTGGCCGTGTTCTTTGGGACGACGGAAGTAGACATGCGCCTCCTCGGCATCGGATTCGCCGAGATGGAAGATCATCTGCAGCGGTGTATCGGTCTGCTGCACTTCTTTCTTCTCCGGCGCCCACTTCTCCGCATACTTCAGACCGACAAAGAGAAAGATCGCCGTAACGGTCGTCCACATGATCGTTCCGTACGGTTTGTGATATCCGAGATACAAGAAACAGCTGAGCATGATCAAGAAGATGATCAGCGTGCCGATCCGTGATGTGTTGTACTCGAGAGATTCTTTCGTCCCGATCTTGTACCGGTACAGCAGCAGACTTCCCATGTTGATCGTGAAGCTAGCCAGCAATCCGATGGCATACATCTCCGCGAGGATCGTCTGATTCCCGCCGGTGAGATAGATAATGAACGTGTAGAACACCGCATTGGCGATATGCAGCCGGTACAATGACTGCCGCTTGTTCGTCTTGATGATCCAATGGAAGCCGTAGTGATGCGCCACGCGCTCCATCAATTCGCTGGAGGCGACATACGCCGTATTCACGGCCATCATCAGCAGTACACTGGCGAGGATCCCGACGATGTATCCGAACGGAATTCCGCCGACATGTTTCGCGAACTGCGTGATCAGATCCGTCTCGTGATGCGAGATATTGATGTTCGATGAAAGCACGATCGCCGCAAGGATCGGCGTGAATAATCCTACCGTCCACGCTAAGAATGTATACGCTTTTTTGATCTCCTTCCACGACTTCACCAGACTCGCCGTCTGTACGACCGATTCGATCCCGGAATATGCAAGGATACAGCTCGAGACACCGACGATCACAAAGAAGTAACCGCTGAACCAATTGCCCGTCAGCAGTGTGCTTCCGATATCCGTAAAACTTTTTCCGATCGTGTGCACAGAACCGATATTTGCATGGAACGCTCCGGCGAACAGCAGATTGATGAGGATGATCGCCGCGACAATGAAGATTCCGAAGGTGAATTTCGCATTCTCTTTGATGCCGAGAATATTCAGTCCGGCAATGAGCCAGACGATACCGACCTCGAAGAGAAATTTTGCAAGATCGGACATCGGAAAGAATGCCATGCCGTTCTCGATGGCGCTCACCGTGGAGAGACATGCGGTCAGCACATAGTCCACAATGATCGAAGCAACGGCGATGAACGACACCGTCGGACCGAGCACCAGATACGAGAATGAATAGACTCCGCCTCCTCTGATCCCGTTCACTTCGAGGATCTCCGCGATCTCGATCATCCGCAATGACAGAAAACGGATCAGAACAGAGGTGAGGATCAGGAATGCGATGGCATTCAGACCGATCACGCGGAACGCTTCGCTCGGCGCATAGAAGATGGATGTCAGTTCGTCCATGAGCGTGATGATGCCGATGGAGAGCCAGGTGAGCCACCATTTGCCGCCGGAGAAATAGGAGAGCAGATCCTTTTTGGTCAGCAGATAGCCGAATGTTCCGATGACGAGGAAGTTAAGGAGAAGAGTGATGATGAATTGCTGAGTGAACATGGCAGTACGGTACTTTCACATTGACGGTGTCAATCTGCCGAATTAACCCATAAAGAAAAATACAACGAACATAAAAGAAGCGGAGGAAAGTATAAAGAAGTTGTAAAGATTTTGAATTTTAACACCTTCCAGGTCTTAAAGACCTGGAAGGTGTTAATAAACGCGGGACTCGACCACCGAACGAAGGAACCGTTCTACCGCATACCGGCTGATCTGTCCTCCGGGACCATTGAAGTTATAATCGAACGCATGCGTTCCCCACGGCAGCTCGATATACAAATGCGGAACCGAGAGTTCGGTTAATTTTTTTGAGAGACGTTCACTCTGTCGATACCATGTGAGCGGGTCCTTTGCACCGTGAATGAGAAGGGTCGGCGGAGAATCGGAGGAAACGTGATCGTACGGAGATGCATCATCATAATTATTTCGGACCTCTTCCTGCGAACCGCCGAGATAATTTTGAAGCAGAGTGCGTGAATCCAAAATGTCGGGTTCGGAGGACAGATGTTCGTACGCAAAGTTCATATCCGCCGGTGCATAGAATGCGATGCACCCTTTGATCGCAGGATCGTGAGCAGAATACGCCGCTGCTTCCGCGATCTGTCCGCCGGCAGAACGGCCGAAGAGAACAAATTGCGAAGCATCGATGCCGAGTCGTGCCGCGTTGGTCTTCAGAAATGCAATTCCCGCGAGCGCATCTTCTTTCTGTGCCGGCCATTTCCATTTCGGTGCGAAGCGGTATGAGATGGATGCAACCGCATATCCTCGTGATGCGAGATACTGATTCATTGTTTCAAATTCATCGGGACTTCCGCTGTCCCATCCCCCGGTGTGAACTACAACGATGCACGGCAACGGCTTATCGGAAACAGACCGAAAGAATTTTAGGTACTGTTCCTCCCCGCCGTTATGTGCATACACTTCGCGTACGGGAACAGTCACCGCCTGTACCGCAGTGGACCATAAGCGTCTCCATTGAAACGGTGATCCCCCGTTCTTGACGTTATCATCATTTCGAAACGAACGGTCAAACCGCGAAGGGAGAGATCTGCTGATGATCATTGCGGAGAAGTGCGGGAACAGAAGGATGCCGATCGTCATAAGCGAGATGATCGTCGTAGTCGCCGACAGCGCGTCCTCCCAACCGGTAAAACATGCTATAAAGAGCGGCGCGGCAGCGAACCAGTGTCCGTATTCCGTTGTTCCGATGGAGATCTTCCAGAGAATGGGATACCGCAGGTCGAAAAAGACCATGATCGAGCAGACCAGAAAAAGAAGTGCAACGAATAAAGGCATCATCACAATGCCAATTCCATGTAGATAACACTCTCCAGCGGATTGTGATAATAGGCGGGAACTTCTGTGAATCCGAGATTTTTGTAGAGCGCACGCGCAGTCTCCATCCTCTGCAGCGTATCGAGACGCATCGTGCGATATCCGATTTCGACGGCATCGGACAGGATAGTTTTAGTTAAGAATTTGCCGATCCCCTTTCCGCGGAATTCTTCTCGCACAAACAATCGTTTCATTTCGCACACTCCGCTCTCCTCCATCGGACGAAGAGCGATACAGCCGGCGATCGTTCCTTCAAACTCCGCAAGATATAATCTGCCGGCGGGCGGAGCATATTTTCCGGGAAGTCCGGCAAGCTCTTTGTCGAATCCCTGAAAACAGAGGGAAAAATTGAGCCACTGCTGATATTCAAGGAACAGCGTCCGGATCGTTGCGATCTGTTCCGCGGTTGTTACGGGGATCAATTGAATCGTATCGTTCATCGGTAAAATTACCAATGTAATAATTAGTAATTGCTCTGGGAATTTTTCTGCCTAAGAATGTTCAAAGAGAGCAATGTCACCCCCGAATGTTTCTGTCGGGGGGCCAATACGATGGATTCCCGCCAAAAGAATGCGGGAATGACAATCTCATTGCTAACGGTCAATGCGCGTGATTATGACCGCATTCCCATTCTTCATCATAGCCGACAC
>JBMOHT010000067.1:0-18329 GCA_049317705.1 Bacteroidota bacterium
TATAATTCATTCTGGTTGCTATTCTTCCCCATGCTTGCTCTTCTCGAATTCCGCCGTGATCTTATCCGCCACTTCGCGCGGGACCTCGTCGTAATGCGAGAATTTCTGCCGATGAATACCGCGTCCCTGTGTCATCGAGCGGAGAGTGGTGGAATAATGATAGAGTTCTTTCAGCGGCACCGATGCTTTGATGATCTGATGTGAACCATCTGTGTCCATACCGATGATCTTGCCGCGACGGCTGGAGAGATCCCCCATCACATCGCCCATATGATCATCCGGGACGGTCACTTCGACTTCATAGACCGGTTCCAGAAGGACTGGCTTTGCTTCTTTGAATCCCTTTCTAAATGCCTGCGAACCCGCTATCCTGAACGACATATCATCAGAATCAACATCATGATAGGAACCATCGAACAATGTCACTTTAACGTCGATCACCCGATATCCGGCAATGATCCCGCGTTCAAGTGTATCAGTGACTCCCCGTTCAACGGCTGGTATGAACTTCCCGGGTACGACTCCTCCGACCACCGCATTTTCAAATTCAAATCCTTCGCCCCTCTTTTTGGGTTCGATCTTTATATGCACATGACCATATTGTCCACGGCCGCCGGATTGCTTCTTGTGCTTGAACTCTACGTCCGAAGCCACTCCTTTGATCGTTTCTCTGAACGGAACGCGCGGTTCACTCAGATCTACCTCTACTCCGAATTTATCCTTCAGCCGGCGGACGATGATCGCCAGATGCAGTTCCCCCTGTCCGGAAACGACCGTCTGGTGGATCTCCGGATCGACCTTATACACGAACGTAGGATCTTCCTCATGCAGCGTGTGCAACCCGCTTCCGATCTTGTCTTCTTCGCCTTTGGTCCTCGGCACGATCGCTTCCGAGATCACCGGCTCCGGGAACACGATGGGATGATAGATCACCGGAAATGTTTTGAGACTCAGCGTATTATTGGTATGCGTATCTTTCAATTTTACCACAGCACCAAGATCGCCGGCATGGAGTTTCGCTACTTCTTTCCGTTCACGGCCGCTCATCACAAAGATCTGTCCGAGCCGTTCGGGTTTTCCGTTGGATTCATTCACCATATCCATGCCGGGAGTAATGGCACCGGAATAGACCTTGAAGAACGACAGTTCGCCGACATGGGATTCTGAAACGGTCTTATAGACGAACAATGTTGCCGGACTTGTATCATCGATCTTCACTTCGATCTCTTTGTTGGTGTTGATATCTGTTGCGGTGACCGTTTGGATCTCTGATGGTGTGGGACAATAACTGGAAATGAACTCGAGCAGATTCAATGAACCGACATTCGTTGTCGCTGAAACGGCGAAGGTCGGATAGATCTTCCGTTCCATCAGCGCCTGGTGGAGACCTTTTCGGATCTCTTCATCACTCAATGTTCCGTTCGCAAAGAATTTATCCATCATCTCTTCTTCGGATTCGGCGATCTTCTCGATCAGTTCTTCATGCAGCTGCGAGGTCTTTTCTTTCAGTTCCGCCGGAACTTCTTCTTCGGTATATTTTCCGTTACCGTTCGGAACGAACCGGAGCAGTTTCATCTTGATCACATCGATCACTGCATTCGCTCCGGCCCCTCCTTTGACGGGATAGGTGATGATCGTAGCATCGCTGCTGAGGCGCTCTTTGATGGAGGCGAACACTTTGTCAAAATCGCAGTTGTCACCGTCGATCTTGTTCACCGCGAACAGTGAAGGGAGTTTGTATTCTTTCACATATTCCCAGACGAGTTCCGTGCCAACCTCGACCCCTTCGAATGCCCGGACGAATGTAACAGCGGAATCGCAAACGCGCAGTGCGGCCTTCACTTCACCGGTAAAATCCGTATATCCGGGAGTGTCGAGGATGTTGATCTTGATATTGTTGACGTCTGCAGTGAGGAGTGAAGCATTGATGGAGATCTTACGTTCTATTTCGTCGGGATGATAATCGGAGATGGTGTTACCGTCTTCTATTCTTCCTTGACGGTTGGTGGTGCCTGTTGCGAAAAGCGCGGCTTCGGAGAATGTCGTCTTTCCGGAGCCGCCGTGTCCAATAAGTGCAATGGTCCGGATCTGTGTCGAGGGATATTCCCTGTAGTTGTTTTGTTGGCTCACAATAAACTCCTTTACTCGTTTGCTGGTAATGAGGAGTCATCGCTAGCAGACGATGATAAGCGGGTATGTTCGGATAGTGGATTGTGTTGTTATTCTTCCCCGGGACGGGAAGATCTTCCTCCAACAGCACGGTTAAAGAATGATGTAAAACCTCTGATGACACCACCGATCGTGTTCATCACTTCCATAATGGGAGATTCGATCGCATCCTGCACGCGGCGTTCGAACGCCGCCACATTGTCCGCCACACCTTTCAATGTGTCAACGGAACTCTTCAGAACGGCGATCTGCTCGTCGAAATTCTCAACGATATTGCGGATCTTCGAAGTGATCGCTTCAAGATTATCCAACGTCGGCATCGCTTTTGTCGCGACCTGCTTCAGATTGGAATCGACAGTCATCAACAGGTCACGAAGACGCACGAGTACGATCATTGCATAGACGGCAACTCCCGACAGCAGCAACAGAACAAGGATTTGAGCGATCGTTAAGAATGTTTCCACGGCGGACTCCCAGAAAATTAATTTTTGTTCTTTTCGGATCCTTTGGTGCGGACATCGGTCAGGATCTTTTCGGCATCACCCAGCAGCGATTCAGCACGCTTCTTCGCTTCGGTGATGAGCACTTCGGATTTCTTCTTTCCTTCATTGATGATATCCACCGCTTTTGTCTTTGCAGCACTCACATACTCCTCTGCACTGTCGATGGCTTCACCGGTCTTATTCTTGATATCTGCACGAAGTTCTTTTCCCGGCTTCGGTGCATACAGGAGTGCGACGATACCGCCGACGACTGCTCCGGCGAGGAATCCGATGAGGAATCCGGTCTTTGAATCTTCTTCGTTCTGTGCCATAACTGCCTCTAATGACTGAGATGATTGATGATGAATTACTGAATTCAAAGTGAAAAAAAAATCAGGAAAAAGCAACACGCAGGGAACGGATTTTCACCGCTCCCTGCGCATTGTGTCTAACGAAGTCTCTTCTTATGGCGCTGCTTACGAAGACGTTTCTTCCGTTTGTGGGTTGCCATCTTATGACGTTTGCGTTTTTTACCGCTTGGCATACCAACCTCCTTTCGTGGTTAATGTTGTTGAAGGATTTGTTGGGCTCGCAGCCCAGCCGTTGATTGTGGATCAATTTCGACACATTTCTTCAGCCATTTCTTCGCCTCATCCATATTCTGGCTGCTCAACTGGATGATCCCCAGATTGAACATCGCCATCTGATGTTTCGGCTGTATCGCAATGACTGCTTCGATCTCTTTTACCGCCTGCTGATTGTTCCCGACCTCGAAATAACAGATGCCGAGGTCCACTTTGGCATCGAGATTCTTCGGATCGAGTTTCAGATATTTCTTGTAGGATTCGATCGCTCTGGGATAGAACTTTGCATCATGCAGAGCATTCGCAAATTGAAGATTCAGTTCTGCGTTCGATGGTTCCGAGGCCAGTTCCTTCTCCAATTCGGAGATCCTGTTAATGACCGAGGGATCAGTGACCGCTGTCTGCTGTTCCTGCTGGGGAACATTCTGCTGGACCGATCCCGAAGGCAGCTGCATCAACTGCAGCACAATGACAACGGCACAGAACAATCCGAATGCGATAAGCAATGAACGCAGCCATACAGGCTGTTCCGACGCTTTGCTTTTGGATCGATTAGGATCAATCGAAGGTTTTGTCGACTGCGTGTGTTCAGGATTCAACGGGGAACCGCACGCAGAACAATAAGATGCAGTGCTTGGATTGACGATACCGCAGGACGTGCAGATGTTCGTATTGTTTGCTTTCGTTGTCAGAGATTACCCCAATGTCTTCATTAGATTTTCATTCACGACGGTCTTCAATTCCTTGGATACTTTGAAGATAGGAACGTAATGGTCCTGCACCGGCACTTGTTCACCTGTTCGGGGATTCCTCGCCATTCTTCCCTTCCTCTTCTTCACTTTGAAACTTCCGAATCCGCGGATCTCGATATTCTTTCCATCCCGCAATGATGCGATCACTGTCTGTATAAATCCATCGACAACAGCTTCGGTCTCGACCTTGGTAAGCCCGGTTCCTGATGCAATGACATCGACGATATCTGCTTTTGTCACGGCGGATCTCCTCTATTGTGGAAGATTATACCGATACTGTACGATCGGCTGGTTGAGCAATTCGTTCTTCATCTGTGTCAGACCGGAACGGACCTCGCCGAAGATCATATCGGAGAACCGTTCGCGCTTCCGTTCTTTGATCACTCTCGGGGTCCCGTAGACTTCCGCCATATGTGCGGCGATCTTGATCGCGTCCTGATAGGTTCCGAGTGTGTCGATCAGTTTCAATTCATATGCTTTCCGTCCGGTATACACGCGGCCGTCCGCATATTTTTTTACCAACGCTTTATCCAGTTTCCGCTCCGTTGCCACCGTTGTTACGAACTGATCATAGATATCGTCGATCATTTCCTGAAAATATTTTTTGTCTTCCGCTGTCGATGCTCGATACGGTGAACCGGCATCTTTCATCGCGCCGCTCTTCACTGTTGTTGAGGTCACGCCGATCTTATCCAGCAATTGATTCACATGCATGAACTGCGAGATAACACCGATGCTGCCGGTGATGGAGCCGGGATTTGCAACGATCCTGCTCGCTCCCACAGCAATATAATATCCGCCGCTCGCTGCTACCGATCCCATCGACACAACGATCGGTTTACCGTATTCACGGGTCTTCTTCACTTCCTGATAGATCTCTTGACTCGCTGAAACTCCCCCGCCCGGAGACTCAATGCGAAGGACAATAGCACGCACCGACGTATTTTCTCGATACCGTTTGATCTGTTGAACGATCCCCTGAGAAGAAACGATCTCTTCATTCAATTCCACGATCGCAATGGTTCCGGCATTACCGGATGAGACATCTTCCGTTTCATCTTCATTGAACAGCGAAATGAACGCCATTACAATGAATAGAAAGAAAATTGTCAGAACGGAGAATATTCCGATCAGCCATTTAGCGGTTTTACTCATAATTTTTCTGAAAGAAATCTTTGTAACTCGTTGATACTTATAGGATTATATGGAAATGTCGCTTAAATGTCAATGAGTAATTTTCCCGTCAATTTTTAAAAACTTCTTGACAAACGGCAGGAATGTAAGTAATATCCATTGAAATTTTTCTTTCTCACCAATTGACAAGTGTAATGAATACTACTTCTACTCCCTCAAAAGAACTCATCGATCTTTTTCTATCGCTTGCAACAATTGACGGCATTTCACTGCATGAACGTAATATTGCCGATCACGTCAAGACTCTCCTGCAGACGAACAATGTAAAAGTGATCGAAGACGGCACTGGTGCGAAGATCAAAGGTAATACAGGCAACCTTATCTGCTTTCCACCTCACTATGATGAATCAAAACCGGCGATCGCACTCTGTGCTCACCTTGATACTGTCACTCCGACCAAGGATCTTCGTCCGGTAGTAACGGATGATCGTATCTCCAGCGACGGTACCACTATTCTCGGCGGAGATAATAGAGAAGGACTTTCCATTCTTCTCTATCTAATGATGAATTTGAATTCACTAAAATCCCCGGTGAAGAATTTCATCTGCGTCTTTACTGTGGGTGAAGAACTTGGTATGTACGGCGCGAATCATGTTGACCTTTCTCCATACAATGTTAAAGAAGCATACGTATTCGATTGTTCAAAACGTCCCGGCATCTATATTAAGGATTGTGCCGGCTGTATGATCTTCACCGCAAAATTTCACGGCAAGTCAGCTCATGCCGGAGTCGCACCGGAACAAGGGATCAATGCAATCACTCTCGCATCCAAAGCGCTCGCGAATGTCCGCTTCGGCCGCATCGATGAAGAGACCACATCCAATATCGGAAAGATCACCGGCGGCGGCGCGACCAATGTCGTTCCGAATGAAGTGGTGATCGACGGAGAGGTCCGCTCGTTCACGAAAGAAAAGATCGAGCAGCAGTTCAGCATCATCAAAGAAGGATTCCAGCGTTCGTTGGACGGGACCGGCGGTTCATACTCCATTACCAGCGAGATGGATTTCCATCCATACGTTCTCGATGTCACGACGTCCATTGTTACGACAATTGAAAAAGCTATCCGAGCCGCAGGACTCCAACCGCAGGGGATCCGTTATACCGGAGGTAGCGATGCCAATTCCTATAATGCAAAAGGGATCCCTTCCGTCAACATCGGTATCGGTGCACAAAAACCACACGCATTCGAAGAATTCATTCTCATTGAAGACCTCATTATATCAAAGGAGATCGCCTTTGCACTCGTTCAGGAATAAACTCGTACTCATCGCATCACTGATCTCAATGCTGTCGGTATTTTCGTCCGCAGCGAATACTTCCAAAGGCCATTTAGTGATCATCGGCGGCGGTTCGAGGACCGATGAGATCATGACGAAATTCGTCGAGCTGGCAGGGGGCAAGAAAGCAACCGTTGTTGTTTTCCCGATGGCCAGCACCGTCGCTGAAACGGTCGGTATGGACCAATCGGCGGAGCTCAAAGGACTCGGCGTTGCACGTTCGTTCTATCTGAATATCACACGTCAACAGGCAGACAATGATTCTATCGTTGCACTCCTGAAGGATGTCACGGGGATATTCTTCTCCGGCGGCGATCAGGTACTCTTGATGAACGCACTCCTCGGTTCAAAGATGGAAGCACGGATCAAAGAGATCTGGCGTAACGGCGGAGTTGTCGGGGGAACAAGTGCCGGAGCAGCTGTGATGAGCGAAGTGATGATCACCGGCGAGGAACTGCTGAATAAAGATAAAGATGCTTCGTTCCACACACTCCTGAAAGGAAATGTGGAGCATAAACAAGGCTTCGGATTCATTACCGAAGCGATCATCGATCAGCATTTTGTCGTTCGCAAACGCCATAACCGCCTGCTGATAAAGATGCTGGAGAACCCTACCCTGCTCGGCGTAGCGATCGATGAATCGACATCAATTATCGTTGAACCGGATAGGACGTTCCAGGTGCTCGGCGAAAGTGTCGTGCTCGTCTATGATGCCACGAATGCAAAATCCATATCCACGAACAAGAACGGATATTTTTCTGCACGCGACATCACGCTGAACATTTTGAAATCCGGTGACCGATACGATCTTAAACGAAAGCGAGCGCTGAAATAACGATGAAGAAATTCTCGTTCAATACGCTCATCATGATCTTTGCTGTGATCGTACTTGTTGCTGCCGCAACCTGGGTGGTCCCCAGCGGTGAGTACCAACGTCAGACCGTCGACGGCAAAACACTTGTTGTTCCCAATTCTTTCTCATACACCGAGGGAAATCCACAAGGTTTTGCTGATATCCTGACCTCACCGTATAAAGGATTCGTCAAAGCTGCTGAGATCATCGGCTTCTTGTTCATCCTGGGAGGTTCGTTCTCTATATTAATAAGAACAGGCGCTATCACAGTATCTATTCAGCATCTTGCACACACATTATCAGAACGACCGCATCTGCAGAAATTCTTCATCCCTGCTATCATGGTCATTTTCTCGATCGGCGGTTCAACATTCGGACTCTCGGAAGAAGTGATGTTATTCGTTCCGATCTTCATTCCGCTGGCGATGTCTCTTGGATATGATTCCATCGTCGGATTGGCCATCCCCTTTCTCGGAGCATCGGCCGGTTTCGCCGGTTCGGTCTTCAACCCCTTCACTGTTGGAATTGCTCAGAGCATTGCTCAGCTCCCCCTCTATTCCGGAATGGAATACCGCATCATCATTTGGGTGATCAGCACGGTGTCCATGATCGTCTTCGTAACTCGGTATGCAAACAAGGTCAAAAAGAATCCTGAATTGAGTGTGATGTTCGAAGTCGATCGGGAACGGAGAGCCGCTCTGCACCTTCAGAAGAACACAATAGAAGAGTTCACTCCTCAGCACAAGATCATTCTTATTGGCTTCGCGTTCGCACTGGTAGGACTGGTGTTTGGAGTTCTGAAGTATCAATGGTGGCTGAATGAGATCGCGGCGCTGTTCCTTGCCCTCGGTATCTTCTCCGGCATTGTCGGGAAACTCTCCGCAACGCACATTACGGACAGTTTCAAGGACGGCGCAAAGGATATGGTCGGTGTCGCATTGATCATCGGCTGCGCTCGCGCAATTCTTGTGATCGCCACTGACGGAAAGGTGTTGGATGTACTTCTTTATGCTTGTTCCGGCGTGATCCTCTCCCTTCATCCTGTGTTTGCAGCACAGATGATGTTCGTCGTTCAATGCGTCATCAATTTCTTTGTCCACTCAGGTTCAGGACAGGCTGCGCTCACCATGCCGATCATGTCCCCTCTGGCGGATGTTATCGGCATCTCACGGCAGACAGCAGTGCTCGCGTTCCAGTTCGGCGAGGGCTGGATCAATCCTATCCTCCCGACATCCGGATTCACCATGGGTGTGCTCGGACTCGCGAATATCCCGTGGGACAAATGGTTCCGTTGGATGCTTCCGATCCAGATCTATTTCTTTATCATCGCTCTGTTACTGTTGATACCACCGGTGTTGTTACATTGGCAATAACCTAATCAATCACAATCCACAATAAAGGAGAAGTTATGAAAAAAATGGCTACTTTTTTTCTCGCGCTCGTTATCTGTTCGATGGAACTGCTTGCGCAGCCGACCATAACTAGCGGCACCGGTCAGATCGGTTTCAACGTGAGCAGCTATGGACGCCTGCGGGGAAGTTCCTTCCCGTATGTTGCAGCGAACCGCGAACTGGACAGAATGTCATTTGTCGTTGCTCAAGCCGACAACGCTGTATTCGATTACAATGAGGACGGCGACAGCACCAGTCTTGTAGCCCAATTCCTCACCATTGCGGGTGTTGACAGCGCGGTGACAACGATGTCGGATAATGGTTACACAGAATTGCCCCCGAAAGTGAAAGTTGAAATGACAGTGATGGGTTGGAAGAATCAAAAATATCTGATCGTCCGTTACCGCGTTATTGCAGACACTGCCGGTCTTGGTTCACTCTATATGGGCGCAGTGGTCGTTCCGCGCGTTGGAGCAGCATACGGCGGAGAGATCCTGAAACACAACACCGCAAAGAAAGTAACATTCATGACCCGTGATGCAACACCCAGTTTCTGGGGCTTCAAGGTGCTTGGACCTAATTCTGTCTTCGGTGTACGGATGATGGATTGGGATGAGTATTCAACCGATCCGGACAATGAAGTGACAACGGACAGCATGCGCAATGCGATGACGAAGAAGAGCGGTTTTGACACCAGTCTTGTAGCCGGTGCCAACGGCAGTATTTTCAGTGTGAATGTCGGCAAGTCCGCTTTTACAAATAAAGGTGATATCTCCACGTCGTATATCGCTGTTGCTTTCGCTGCAACAGAAGCGGAAATGTATGCCGCGATCGATTCAGCGACAGTGAAATATCCGAAGATCGCCACCTCGGTTCAGTCTTCCGAACGCATGATGCCTTCCGGCTTTGCACTCGAACAGAACTATCCGAATCCGTTCAACCCCTCAACCTCCATCGGCTTCTCCGTCGGCAGCTCGTCATTCGTCAGCATGCATTTGTATGATGCACTGGGACGCGAGATCCGTTCACTGGTGAATCAGAAACTTGATGCGGGAACGTATTCCGTGACATTGAATGCTAAGGACCTTTCCAGCGGTGTATACTATTATACGCTTCAGGCAGGCGCGTTCAGAAGCACCAAAAAGATGCTCCTGACCAAGTAATCGTTCCAACGCCGGAACACGCTTTGCTGTGCGTTCCGGTGCTAAGAAGTTCAGTCCGTTCAATCAGTCATTCTCCATTCCCCGACAGGCATTCAGTTATGGCTCGGTACGACGAGATCAAAAATACGATCCGGGAGAACTATTCCGCACTCCCCCGGAACCAAAAGAAGATCGCTGATTTTTTTGTCGAACATTTCGATGAGATACCGTTCCTGAATATCCAGGAGATCGCGAAGAATACCGGGTCCAGTGATGCGTCCATCGTCCGCTTCGCCCAGCGCTGCGAGTACGAAGGATTCAAAGAACTGCAGGATGAGATCGGCAAGACGCTACAGCATCGGCTGCAGCAGCCGGAACTGTTCACCATTGCATCCTCTGAAACGATCGAGAACGATATCCTCACAACCATTGCACGTCAGGATGTGAAGAATATCAATGATACCCTCTCACTCATTGAACGTGACCGGTTTGAGAGCGCTGTTGATATGATCCTCGCAGCCCGTCATGTCTACACAGCAGGACTCGGCATCTCGTATATCCTCGCCGACCTGTTAAGTTATCAGCTCGCTCAGGTAGGTATCTCTTCCTCGCCGCTTCGGCAAGGCTCCGCGGAATTCGCCGAACAAGTGCTTTACTTCCAACCGAATGATCTGCTCATTGCTTTTTCTTTCCCTCCGTATTCCATCGAAACGGTCGAGACGGCACGTATCACGCACGATAGAGGTCATAAGGTCATCGCCATCACGAATAAAGCGAATGCCCCCATCACGTTCTCCGCAACATTGTCATTGCTTGTGCGGAGCGAGAATATGCTGTTCACGAATTCCTTTGCTGCGATCTCGGTTGTGATCAATGCGCTCTCCACTCAATGCGCGCTGAAAGACAAACCCCGGGCGGAAAAGATGCTCAATGAATTGAATACTCTGGTACAACCAACAACCATCCACATGTGAGATGTTATGAGAAAATCTGTACTGCACTCCCTTGTCTCGGTACTCTTCCTTTGTTCATCGCTTATTGCAGGAACAACCGGAAAACTTTCCGGTACCGTGCAGGATAATGCATCCAAAGAACCATTGACGGGAGCCACCGTCCAGATCGTCGGCACTATGCTCGGTGCGGCAGTCGATATCTCAGGATCGTTCGTCATCCTGAATATTCCGCCGGGAACATATTCCGTGCGGGTCAGTCTTTTGGGATATGAACCGAAATTGACCTCGGGTGTGAAGATCGTCGTGGATCAAACGACGACTCTGCCAATCGTACTGAAGGCATCAACTGTGGAACTGAACGAAGTGGTCGTCGCAGCCGAGACTCCCGCCATTCAAAAGGACCTCACCAGTTCCCGATCGGTCATCTCCGCCGGAAAGATCGAAGCTCTTCCCGTCTCCACCTTTACTGAGCTGATCGGATTGCAGGCCGGTGTGATCGGGAATGGTTCCAATCTTCATATCCGAGGCGGTCGCTCGAATGAGGTCTCCTACCTGATCGACGGAGCGTATGTTCAGGATCCGCTGCTTGGCGGACTCGCCACACAGATCAACAATGATGCGATCCAGGAGATGAGTCTTCTCAGCGGAACCTTCAACGCAGAATACGGCAACGCCATGAGCGGTGTTGTGAACATCGTAACGAAGGACGGCGGAGAGAATTATTCCGGAAAGATCGAGATGCGCACAACGGAATTCGGCGTTGCTCCCTACCAGCAAATGCACGAGATGCGCTACTCGGGCACGGTGAATGGTCCGTTGTTGGACAAGAATCTTCGTTTCTTCCTCTCTGCGGAGAATGACCGGCGCGGCAGCTATCTTCCGTTCGGATATGATATCTCCAGAACGTACTTCACCAAACTCAGTTACTCCGGATTTTCAGGATTGAAATTCACTCTCTCGAATAGAGGAAGCAAAGGCGGTCGTCAGAATTACAATCACAGTTACAAATATATCCCATGGATGTACAGCATCTCACGGTCTGAAAGTTATCAGAGTCTCTTCACCGTAACGCACACTGTCGATGAGACATTCTTCTACGATCTGAAACTCTCGTATTTCAATCAGGGATCGTACAACGGCATCGACAAAGATACGTCGCAGTACGTTCCGGAAAATGAACAGATCCTCGTCGATACACGCGAGAATGGTGTGACCTACCGCGATTTCTACGCTTATGCAAACCCCACATCCATGACGGACAGCAGAACGGTGACGGTAGATTTCAAGGGGGATGCTGTCTGGCAGCTCGGCAAGAATAACGAAGTGAAATTCGGCGGTATGTATAAAACACATCGTCTGCGGCTTTTCCAGATCGACGGCATCAAACGTCCGCTGAATCTTCAGTATATCGACGATTACTTTACCACCAGTCCCGTGGAAGTTTCGGGATATGTCCAGGATAAGATCGAATTCCCTTATCTCGTGATCAATCTCGGACTGCGGTACGACTATTTGAATGCAAATGTACAATTCCGCCGCGATCCGCTCGACCCGAATTCGGTCATTTCTGTAAAAACACGACAGCAGTTCAGTCCCCGCGTCGGTATCGCACATCCTATTTCGGACAAGACAAAACTCCACTTTGCATACGGACACTTCTTCCAGAATCCTGATTATCGATTCATGTTCGAGAATAAGGAATTCAAGATCTCCGTCCGTGAACCGATCTTCGGTCAACCGTCTCTGGATGCTCAGAGAACCGTTGCATATGAGGTCGGCGTGACCCATATGTTCTCGGATGAAGTGGTATTGAGCGGAACAGCATATTACAAGGACGTCTCCGGTCTTATCGGAACACACTATTATGCTGCGTATGAAGTGCCCGGACGCTATAGTGCCTACACTCTCTATATCAATGAAGATTACGCGAACATGAAAGGATTCGAGATCAATCTCGGCCTTCGCCCCACAAAGAATATCTCCGGTGATCTTACATACACATATTCTGTTGCCAAGGGAAATGCTTCAACGGAAGAAGAGAACTACGGACGTCCAGTCAAGTCCACGATCCTCACCTATTTGGATTTTGATAAGACGCATGTCTTCAATGCATCCGTCACCTATGCATTCGGCGATGATGAAGTAAGCGAACTTCTCTCCAATGTCGATGTCACACTGTTGGCAAAAGCAAGTTCCGGATATCCGTATACACCGGGAGGAAGAGATGTCGGATTCGTCGTGAACAATTCGCTCCGTATGCCCGGAACGTACTCCATCGATCTCGAGATCGGAAAGGATATCGTCATTAAAGGATATCCGACGTTCCGGGTCTTCCTGGAAGGGGTCAATATCACGAATCATCGGAATGTCCTCTATGTCTATACAGATACCGGTGATCCCGATATCACTTTCAACGGGAGCACATCCAGAGAGTATCAGCAGGATCCGTCGAACTACGGCGCACCCCGCATCATCCGTTTTGGAACAGCAATCAAATTCTGAGAGACGACATGAAAAACATCATCTTCCTGCTCTGCTTCACCCCTCTCATCCTTGCCGCTCAGGTAAAACCGAAAGCGATCGAACAGATCGAACGGTCGATGGGACTGGAAAAATCCTCCGGCATCACGGACCGTGCAGCCGGTACTCACAATGCCAGCAACATCGGACTCTTCTTCGAGAACAGAGGGAAATTATATCCACGCCGCCTTTCGCAGGGACCGTCCGGTGAGTTTCCCATCAACAGCGGAAAGCATTACGACTACCGTATCAATCCGATGGTTGGTATCCCCGGAAACGTTGTCCAGGGACGATACACAACGAACGAGGAATGGGAAGCAGTCGGCGGTTATCAGGCCGAAGGTTCCGCAAAGATCGCATTCAGCGACAATCCTTCCACATGGCCGAATAAAAAGTGGCCGGTGGTGGACGCTGCCGGAAATCCTATCATCAAATCCGATCAGGACAGCTATTGCGTGTATGATGATGCGAACAATCAACGCGGTGCACTCGGCATCCGCGTGATCCAAACGGGATACACATACGGATTGAAGAATATTCAGAACATCATCTTCTTCAAATTCCAGATCGTTACCACAAAGACCGCCACGCTGAACAATCTGTATTTCGGTCTGTATGCGGATATCGACGTCGGTGATGCCAGCGGCGGCGACCCGGAATACGGCGATGATAAATTCAGTTTCGATAAATCGAGGAATTTTCTCGATTTCTTTGACGACGGTATTACGACAGAATGGCCAGATGGTAAAACAGGGCATTTCGGTATAGCATTCCTTAAGACCCCGAAAGAGAACGGCGTTGAACTCGGCGTCACCGATATGCATTACAATCTCTATAATGATGATAAGGACCAGGATACGATCCAATACGGGATCATGTCCAGCGCTGCAACGCTTTATAACTCCGCAGATAAGAACAGATATTTCCATGTCGGTGCGAATACCAATATCCATTTTGATGATCCAAGCACCCTCCCTCCCACCGGGGATGATATTGTCGGCAATATGGCTTCAGGTCCCTACACACTGGCTCCGGGAGATACACTCACATTCGTCACTGCAATTCTCGGCGGCACCGATTCCACCGACATCAAAAAGACCTACGCCGAAGCGTTGAAAGTGTTCCTGAATAATTTTGAAGCGGCCAAGCCGCCGGCATCGCCGAAACTCTCTTCAGTCGCCGGCAATAAACGAGTGACATTGTTCTGGGATGACAAAGCGGAATCCTCACGCGACTCGTATTCAGGTCAGTATGATTTTGAAGGATATCGTCTTTATCGAAGTGTGGACAAAGGCATCCACTGGACCAATCTTGCGGATTATGACATTGTGAACGAGATCGGGTTGGATAAAGGATTGCGCTACAGCTTCACCGATTCTACGGTCACGAACGGTATCGAATACTGGTATACCATCACCTCATTCGACCGTGGTGACTCCGGTCTTGCAAGCTTGGAGAGCGGTCTCGGGAAGGTCGCCGGCGTCCAGAATCTCGCCGTAGTCATTCCACGTTCCGATGCTTCCGGCAGGACACCTGTCTCCCTGAATGCAGTGAACCATATCGGAAACGGAAAATCGAATTACATCATGGATGTGAAACCGGCGGATATTCCGGCGCTTGGCAACAATTCTTATGATGTCTCATTCACATACTCATCACGGTACGAAAAAGGATCCCCGTCGATCAAATTCCGATATACGGCAGCGGATTCATCGAAAGTGCTTCCCAAGAATTACGGATTCCAATTCGTTGCCGCGAACAAGGTCAATCTCATCGACCTCAGCACCGGTCTCGAGTTCTCCGGCAATCCGAAGATCTATCCGATCGCTGCCGGTTATCTGGTACAAGGTGCCCCGACAACATTCAAGATATTCATTGAACCGACCGATACCATCATTGCAAACAAACCGAAAGCCGGGGACTTCTTCTCAGTCAATTTCAGTACAATGGTCGTACGGAATGCGACGGATACCGTTGTCACACCGCGCCAATTTATCTCACAGCCGGATAAGATCCAGGCAACTAACGACGGCGTACTCTTCTCCGTTCGACCACCGGAGATGGTGCAGAATATCCGCCGTGAAGGACGGAACGACAATCTGACGATCGGATTCAGTGTCGGGCGTACGGATAGTATCAAGAACAACACCTACCGCATTACCACGACCGGTGCTGGAACGAACGTCTCCGGCACACCGTTCATCAAACTCCTTGTCACACGAATGAGCGATACGGTCAATGTCCGCTCTTTCGATACAGTATATAATGCTGCAACCCTGAACTTCAACGGACTTGCTGCTGTAGTTGAGTTCCCCGCTTCCAATATTCCTCAAGCGGGAAATATCTTCTATGTCACATCGGTCATCCCGCTAGAACCGACCTTGACTGACCGGTACAGATTCACGATCAAAGGGGCTTCCGTCGATCAGACAAATGCAAAAGCGGAACTCTCCAATATCAAGGTCGTTCCCAATCCGTATATCGTTTCGTCACTATTCGAACCGGAATACGGCGAACTGCGGCGTGAACCGGTCCGACAGGTGCAATTCACGAACCTTCCGTCCGTCTGCACCATTCATATCTTCACCGTGGATGCGAATCTTGTAAAAACGATCCATCACTCCTCCGGCAACGGCACGGAACCGTGGGACCTCAAATCCGAAGGGGGACGCGAAGTTGCGTCCGGTGTGTATATGTATCTCGTAAAGTCCGAATCGGGCGAATATATGAACCGTTTTGCCGTCATTAAATAGACAGGACCGAACATGAAAAAATTCATTTTCTTCTTCACCATTCTCACACTTGTTGCCGTCGCACAGAATCCGAATCTCGGCACATCAGGTGCGAAGTTCCTGCAGGTCCCTGTCGGAAGCCGCGGCACGGCAATGGGAGGCGCATTTATCGGTACAACGAACGATGCTTCTTCCGTTTTCTGGAATCCTGCCGGCACCGCCGCCATTGAAGGAACCGAAGCACAGCTCTCTGTGGTGAACCTCTACTCTCAGTTCACCCATAACGCAGCGGTCGTCTCACACTCGTTGGATGATATCGGGACCCTCTCCCTCAGTTTTGTCTCTCTCTCCATGGAAAAGACAGAGATCACCACCGAAGAACAGCCGAACGGCACCGGGAGATTCTATGACGCGCAGGATATTGCCATCGGACTGACCTATGCGAGGAAATTATCGGCGGAGTTCAACGTCGGCTTTACGGCGAAATTCATCAATCAGCGGATCTGGAATGAGACAGCGACATCCTGGGCGTTCGACGTTGGCACACAGTATTCCGTGGACTTCAACAATCTGGTGATTGCAATGAGCATGACCAACTTCGGCTCCGACCTGAAATTCGACGGTGAGGATCTGAACATTAATTATCTGAAGAGCGCCAATTATCCCATCAGCCGTCTTGCCCCCGGACGTCTTGAGACCACCGCAGATCCACTTCCCCTCCATTTCCAGGTCGGTGTTGCGATGGATGCTTTGAAGACCGATTTTCTCACTATCCGTACGGAGATCGATGCAACACATCCCAGCGATAATGATGAGCGGATCAATATCGGCGGCGAAGCGAACTTTGTCGGACGTTTCTTCGTCCGCGCCGGCTACCGGTTCATGTATGACGATGAGAACTTCACCTTCGGCGGCGGACTCACGTTCCCGTTCGGCGACAGCATCCTTCGGTTCGATTACGCATACGCGAACTTCACGCTGCTGCCGGACCTTCACCGCTATACAGTTGCATTCGATTTTTAGAACTATATTTCTTCTTTGATCTGAATGTCACACGTGAAGGTCATTCCGTGTGACATTTTTATTTCTCGTAATGCATCTTCAACCGATCGAATCTCGGCTTGGAGATGAAAATGAAGATCTTTGATGCGATATCTCTACTTTACCCTATTCTTTGTATTCCTGTTCCAGTGCTCTTATTCTCAGGGCTCGGTGCTGCTCGTTGGCGGCGGCTCTGAGAATTACAGCGACTGGTCCGATATTCCATATGGTTGGCTGGTGAACCATGCTCCGAATAAAAAGATCCTCATCCTGCATTACTCTACCCTTTCGACGTTCCTCCCAGATTATTTCAAATCACTCGGCGCATCGCAGGCGGTAAGCACGGCAATATCATCCGCAACGGCTAACGATTCGGCGACCTATCGAATGATACTGGAATACGACGGGATATTCCTCCGCGGCGGCGACCAATGGGAATATGTGAAACAATGGAATGGGACACTCACGGAAGAAGCCATCACGAAAGTATTTCAACGAGGCGGCGCGATCGGCGGAACGAGTGCCGGAGCAATGGTGCTCAGCAAATTCATCGCGGATGCGGGCACGACGAGCGTCGACCCGAGAACATCAATAAGGACTCCCCTCACTGCCGGTATCTCTTTCACAAACGACTTCCTCGGATTTATTCCCGGCATCCTCTGCGATACACACTTTTATGAACGGGGCAGACTCGCCCGCCTTCTGGCAATGCAGGCGGTCCATTATAAGATCAGCGGTACATGGTTCACGGGAGTGGGAATTGACGATGCAACAGCCCTCGGTGTCTCTTCTAACGGTTCTGCAGAAGTATTTGGTTCCGGAGTGGTTTCATTCGTAGTGCCGAATAAGAACACAACTGCAGCCGTTACTGCCGGAAAACCGCTCGGCCTTTCTGATATGACGTTACGTCAATACACGAAAGGTGCCGTTATTCAACTCCCGGCCGCAACAAATATATCGGCACCAACCATGTCCGCATATCAAGCGCTACCATTTTCTTCCGTTCAAAAGAATATCGTATTGGACGGCAGTTCCGTAACAGCGGATTGGTCCACAGTTTCCGGTTCGTTGAATGCGTTCATAAACCGTGCCGGTAATGACACAATAGAGATTCTCACATCCGCTCCTGCGAACATACAGATCAACGATATACGTTCGTTTTTGTCAGCACACAATGTCTCTACCTCGGTAACGGTCGTGTCACCGGCTCAACGTCAGTCCGCTGATTTTGCAAAGCTC
>JBMOHT010000068.1:0-18179 GCA_049317705.1 Bacteroidota bacterium
TGGCTGATCTATTATAAGAAGGATTCGGGAAAGCCGCGGATCGATTACAGTCACGCCGTTGAAGAGGCGCTCTGTTACGGCTGGATCGACAGTATCGCCAAGAGCCGTGATGCGGAGAGCTGGGTACAGCGGTTCTCACCACGCCGTCCGAAGAGCATCCTCTCCGAACTGAACAAAGAGCGGATGCGGAAGATGATCAAAGCAAAGAAGATGCGCCGCACCGGACTCGAAAGCGTCGCGCATCATCTTTCGGCAAATTCACTTCAGCCGAAACGCTTCATCTTTCCTGCGGATATCTTAAAAGAGATCAAAAAGAATCCTTTGGCGTGGAAGCATTATCAAAAATTCCCGCTCACGTACCGCAGGATCCGTATCGGGTGGATCGACGATTCGCGGAACAGACCGGAGTTTTTCAAGAAACGGCTTCGCTACTTTATTGCAATGACGGAAAAGAACAAACGCTTTGGGACGATACAGATATGAGGCAGGATGCTGGATGCTGGATACAGGTTCCGGTTATTGATCTCTGAACAAAATGTATTACTGATAATAATAAACGAGGGATATGACAAGCACGCTGAACGATACGACATTTTCACGGTACCAGATATTCATCATCGCAGTGCTGGCATTCATCCAGTTCACGGTGATCCTCGATTTCATCATTATTGCACCGCTCGGCGCACTATTGATGAAGACCATGGGGGTCACTCCCGCGCAATTCGGTACGGTCGTGTCCGCGTATGCATTCAGCGCGGGTATATCCGGTTTTCTCGCGGCCGGTTTTGCGGATAAGTATGACCGGAAAAAATTCCTGATGTTCTTCTACGCGGGATTCCTGCTCGGCACATTGTTCTGCGGACTCGCGCCGAATTACTATGCGCTCCTCGCTGCACGTATCATCACCGGTATCTTCGGCGGCGTGATCGCCTCCGTCTCGCTCGCCATCGTCACGGATATCTTCGAGATGAATGTGCGGAGCCGCGTGATGGGATTCATCCAAATGTCGTTCGCCGTTGCGCAGGTCGCCGGAATACCGCTCGGCATCTTCCTTGCGAATGTCATCGGCTGGCACGCTCCGTTCATCCTCATCGTCGGCATCGGCGTCCCCGCCGGTATCGCGATGATGCGTCTTGTTCGTCCCATCGACACGCATCTTTCCATTGAGCGCTCACCGAACCATTCGGCGTTCCGACATCTGAAGCAGACGATCTCGCATCCCGAATATATCAAAGCATTCGCCACCACCGCACTGCTCACCATCGGCGGATTCCTGATGATGCCGTTCTCCAGTGCATTCCTGGTGAACAACATCGGCATCGCACAGGACCAGCTTCCATACGTGTTCATGTTCACCGGTCTGGCGACCATCGTCATCCTTCCGGTGGTCGGAAGGATCAGCGATACCGTAGGGAAATTCAGGATGTTCGTCATTGGAACATTGGTTGCAGGCGTGGCGATCATCTATTACACGAATCTTTCCGTCACACCATTATGGCAGGTGGTTCTCGTCAACGTAGTGCTCTTTGCCGGCATCATGTCCCGGATGATCCCGGCGACAACATTAATGACCGCTATTCCTGAAATGAAGGACCGCGGAGCTTTCATGAGTGTCAATTCTTCGCTTCAGCAGATCTCGGGGGGCATTGCTTCGGTGTTTGCGGGAATGATCATTGTTCAGGTGGATCAGGGACCGCTGCAGAATTATAATGTTCTCGGGTATGCGTGCGTAACGCTCATGCTGGTCGGTATCGGGATGATGTCCATCATCAACCGGATGGCGGAGAAGAAAGCGGCATCCGCCGCATCCAAAGCTGCTGCGGAGATGATGGCACATTGAACGGCGGGAAACTCATCCCCGTTTTTTGATGATCCTCTTCCGGTGTTTCACTCCCCATGTGTGCAGTTCTTCGATCACATTCTCGAGCGTCTTACCGTACTCCGTCAGTTCGTATTCAACGCTGACGGGAATGGTATTGTGAACGGTCCTCAGCACCAGCTCATTCACTTCCAGCTCTTTCAGCTCCTTCGAGAGCATCCGTGACGTTATCCCGTTCACTTCCCTCTGCATCTCTTTGAACCGTTTCTTCCCGAACGTCAGCGAACCGATGATCTGGATCTTCCATTTTCCGCGGAGGATATCCAGTGCATCGTTGATCGCCATCAGCTGTGATGTACATTGCCCGAAGGACTTTGACGGTTCGATTTTTCGTGTCATGATCTGCCCTCTCATTGGTATAGAATAGTATACCGGTATACTATAGGTAACTGATTACTATTGTATACTAATATATGTATATTGATGCAGTGAAACAACGGGACACTCCACAAAAATTATCAAAGGACAATATCATGATCTTGATCACCGGAGCAACAGGCAACCTCGGAAAAACAACGCTCGATTTCTTACTGAAAAAAGTACCGGCATTTTCTCTCGCCGCCATGGCGCGTCAGCCGGAGAAACTCGCCGGTGTAAAAGCACTCGGCGTGGATGTACGGCAGGGGGATTATAAGGACCCGGCATCGATGCTGAACGCATTCAAAGGGATCGATACCCTCTTTCTCGTCTCCTCTAGCGACCTGACGGACCGCAGCACACAGCATATCAACGCTATCGATGCCGCAAAACAGGCCGGCGTGAAACATATCGTCTTCACGAGTTTTCAGCGTAAAACGGATACCGGTTCTCCCATTCAGTTCCTCGCGCAAAGCTATATCGATTCCGAAAAACATCTGAAATCATCCGGAATGACGTACACCATCCTGAAGAACGGACTCTACGCCGAAGTTCTGCCGATGTTCCTCGGACAAACCGTCCTTGAGACCGGGATCTTCTTTCCCGCCGGCGCCACCAAGAGTGCCTACACTTCGCGGAAGGATATGGCTGAAGCTGCAGCCGCTGTGCTTGCGGGGACCGGCCATGAGAACAAAGAATATGAACTTGCAACCGAAGAGAATGTCAGCTTCACCGATATCGCTTCATTGCTGAGCGAATTGTCCGGCAAAACGGTCGGCTATGTCGATCCGGTAAAGGAGATATTCATCGATGCTTTGACGAAAGCTGGAGTTCCCGAACAGATGATCGGCATGGCGGCAGGATTCGCTGAGGCGATCAAGCTGGGTGAATTTGCATCCGGCAAAACGGATCTGCAGCGTCTGCTCGGTCACCCACCCGTGACAATGAGAGAATCATTACAAACCTTATTCTTCAAACAATAATCAAAGGAACCATCATGACAGACCAAGCAATTCCGACTTCTCCGGCGCCGAAGAGAACGGCTCTCAACATCACCTTGTGGGTGCTTCAAGCACTGTTTGCCGCTTCGTTTCTGATGGCCGGATCTCAAAAGGCGTTCGGTGAAGTGTCAGCACTTCTCACCACGATGCCTTGGGTCGCCACCATGCCTCTGCAGCTCGTCCGTTTTATCGGTATCAGCGAGCTGCTCGGCGCGGCAGGACTGATCCTCCCCGCAGCACTGAAGATCCGTCCCGCTCTTACAACACTCGCAGCGGCAGGACTTGCAGTGATCATGCTTCTGGCAAATATTTTTCATATCTCACGCGGCGAATTCATGGCTCTGCCATTTACGCTCGTGATGTTCGTCCTTGTCGCCTTCATTGCGTACGGACGATGGAAACTTGTACCGATCGCGGGAAAATGAAAAATAATATTCATTTCTTATTCAGTACTGTCACCGAGTAAAAATCTTTTTCTCTCGCAAAGCCCCAAAGGGGCAGGACGCTAAGGAAATTTATTACGTAAACTTAATCGTGACCGCGAAATTGCGAAAAGCGTACTCAGATATTAAATTTAAGGCGATGATATGAAAGTAGAGATCTGGTCCGATGTAATGTGTCCTTTTTGCTACATCGGCAAACGAAAATTCGAACTGGCGCTGGAGCAATTCCCCGGAAAAGACCAGGTGCAGGTGGAATGGAAAAGTTTTCAGCTGAGTCCAGACATGAAGACCGACCCATCGAAAAGCATCAACGAATATCTGGCGGAACACAAAGGGATCTCCGTTGCCCAAGCTAAACAGATGAACGACCGGGTCACCGCAATGGCGGCCGAGGTCGGCCTGCAGTACGATCTTTCAAAAGCAGTCGTTGCTAATTCCTTCGATGCTCACCGGTTGTCGCACTTTGCGAAGAAGCAGGGCAGACAGGATGCGATGGAGGAACGTCTCTTCAAAGCGTACTTCACCGAGGGAAAGAATACTGCGGACCATGAAACACTGACCGCATTAGCGGTGGAAGCGGGACTTGATGCGGACCAAGTACGCACCATGCTCTCAGGCACCGAATTTTCGGAAGATGTGAACCGGGATATCTATGAAGCGAATCAAGTCGGGGCGCGCGGCGTTCCGTTCTTCGTCTTCAACAATAGATATGCTGTCTCAGGCGCACAGCCGGTACAATTGTTTTCCGATGTGCTCCAAAAAGTACAGAACGAACTGAATAAGGACGGTCATCAATAAAGGAATCCATTTATGCTCACATTAAAGATCATCATTGCAAGCACACGAACAGGACGAAAAGGTCCTTCGATCGCATCATGGATCGTTGAGGCAGCTGCAAAACATCCCGGATTCAAAGTGGAACTGATCGATCTTGCCGAAGTGAATCTTCCCTTCCTGGATGAACCCAATCATCCGCGGTTGATGAAATACGAACATGGCCACACAAAGGCATGGAGTGCAGCGGTGAGCTCGGCAGATGCGTTCGTCATTGTCACGCCCGAGTATAACTATGGATTTCCTGCGTCACTCAAGAACGCGCTCGATTTTGTCTACAATGAATGGAGCTACAAACCGGTTGCGTTCGTCAGCTACGGCGGACTTGCCGCCGGTACACGCGCAGTACAGATGCTGAAGCTGGTTGTTACCACGCTGAAAATGATGCCGATGGTTGAATCCGTGAACATCCCGTTCTTTACAAAGTTCATCGATGAACATGGTACATTCAAAGCGACCGAAGAGTTGGAAAAATCCGCGGATGCGATGCTGAAAGAACTTCTCTTCTGGGCTGAAGGACTTAAGGCAATGAGAGCTTCTCGTTGACCGCCCGTTTTCCCTTCTGTTAGTTTTATTACACAATACTTCTGATTTCACAAGGCAAGATGATCTCCGATAATGGGGATTATCTTGTCCTGTTTATTCCATCGATCTACTTTTTTTCTCCCCGTCCCTCATCATTTCCGCAACTGTTGAGTAATTCCTCCGTATATTTTCAAATTATACCTCTGTACCGGCATCAATGAATAATATTTGAAAGGTCTACCGTGAGAATTCTTTACTTTCTTCTTCTCTGTGTATCAATCATTCTGAGCATTCAGGCACAACAAAAATTCAGCACCGGCGCTGCGCTTTGCGCGGACGGAAAACAGCATCGGTCGCTTCCCCAATTGATGTCGAAAGTTGCTTCCCCGAATTCGCCGAAACACTCCTACGACGCTCTGCATTATGCGATCGATCTGGACCTGTATAAGAATTATTCCTCCCCATTCGACAAGTCATTCAACGGTTCGGTGACCATCACACTGCGTGCTGATTCCGCTATCTCCGCGATCTCGCTGGATGCGGTACGCACTTCCATCGGCATTGACTCCGTCCGTCTTGCCGGAATCTCGTTTGTTCAGTCTGCAAATTCCACCGTTGTGCAGTTGAACAAGACCTATCAAAAGGATGATACGCTCATCGTAAAGGTCTACTATCATCACAACAATGTTACGGACAACGCGTTCTTCGTCGGTTCGGACGGGATGATCTTCACCGATGCGGAACCCGAGGGCGCGCGACGCTGGTTCCCGTGCTGGGATAAACCGTACGACAAGGCAACGATGGAATTGTATGCGAAAACTCCTTCCAACGTGAAGCTGGGTTCCAACGGACTGTTGAAGGGAACGGTAAAAAGCGGAGACTCGCTGACGTGGCACTGGGTCAGCAGAGATCCTGTTTCGACATATCTCATCGTCATCTCGTCCAAAGTGAATTATAATCTCGACATCGTCTACTGGAAGAAACTTTCGAATCCGTCCGACAGCATCCCGATCTATTTCTATTGGAATACCGGCGAGAATCAAAATGCGCTGACCGCCGCAAAGACGAATATCATTCCGATGACAACAAGGTTCTCGCAGCTGTTCGGGGAACATCCGTTCGAAAAGAACGGCTTCGCCACACTGAACAATCAGTTCGTCTGGGGCGGAATGGAGAATCAAACACTCACGAGTCTTCTTCCCAACGGATATACGGGTGAATTCCTCGTTGCCCATGAGTACGCGCATCAATGGTTCGGCGATATGATCACCTGCGCAACGTGGGCAGATATTTGGCTGAACGAAGGATTCGCAACATTCAGCGAGGCACTCTGGGCCGAAAAACAATATGGAGGAGCTCCAGCCTACCAACAATATATGGAGCAGACCGCTTCCGGATATATGAATGCAAATCCCGGCTGGGCCATCTATGTGCCGGAATGGGCGGTGAATGTTCCGAACTCAAACACACTGTTCAATACTGCCATCACGTACAATAAAGGAGCAAGCGTGCTCTACATGCTCCGCGCATATCTCGGTGATTCCGTCTTCTTTGATGCGCTTCAGTCGTACGGAACGAATCCTCTGGTAAAATTCGGTTCGGTAACGACCGATGATTTCATTCAGATCATGAACACGCGAACGAAACAGAATCTGTCGTGGTTCCTTGATGAATGGCTGAAGCAGGCGAACCATCCGGAGTACACCGTAAAATACACACTAAACAGCGCGGCGAAGAGTGTCTTCGTCCGCATTCAGCAGACACAGGCCGCTGCATCGTTCTGGAAGATGCCGGTGGATCTCCGTTTCACGCTGCAGAACGGGACCGATACAACGGTGACCGTGTGGAACACCACAAAGAATGATACGTTCTCATTCAGTTTCGCTTCTGCTCCGTTATTGATGGCGTGCGATCCGAAGAACAAGATCATCCTGAAGAAACTCTCCGTCGTTAAAGAATATGCCGGACCTCTCCTCGCCGCTGTTCCCGGAACACTCTACGCTGCATCCGGCAGTACGGACGGTGGAAAATTGTATACGGTCAACACCGGTAACGGAACACTCACACTCGTCCGCAAGATCGACGTCGCTCAGGTGAATGCATTGCGCGTCCATCCGAAATCGAAAGAACTGATCGTCTATAACAACGCGGTCGGGACCGGCGGTGCGTTCTATCGAATGAGCAGCAACGGCGTGGATATGCAGCTCCTTTCCAACACGACGGTGACGAATCTGAAAGGATTAGCGTACTATAACGATTCTTCAGCATACATCGGCGCATTCAGCGGCATCATCTATTCGGTGAATGTGTATACGGGCGTGCTCACACAGATCGGCACGAACGGCTCAACGCAGCGTCCCGGAGGATTCGCCGTGAATCCGGTGAACGGAACATTGTGGATGTCCCTCCGCAACACCTCGGGTGCCGTCGACAATATCTATAAACTGAACCGTACGACTGGACTCTCCACGCTGGTGGGAAGTGCGGGCATCGGTTCCGCTATCACCGATATCGTCTTCGATAAAAAAGGAACGCTCTACGGTCTCGCGGGAACTGGAACAGCGACGAATTCCCTCGTCCGCATCGACACGACAACAGGAACGGCAACAGTGATCGGCTCACTCGGAAAAGCGGATATCCAGGCGCTCGGGATGGATCCGGATGTAGCAGCTGGCGTGGAACAGGAAGCGATCGTCGTTCCTTCGACTGTAACATTGGAACAGAATTACCCGAATCCGTTCAATCCGACGACGATCATCCGTTACTCGCTGCCGAAAGAATCGAATGTGCAGATAGCGGTCTATAACATTCTTGGACAGTTCGTGCAGGAACTGGTGAATGAAGAGCAGTCCGCAGGATGGAAAGAAGTGCATTGGAATGCCGAAAAGCTTTCGGGCGGTATCTATTTTGTGAAGCTGACATCCGGAAAGAGCGTGGAAGTGAGAAAGATGATGCTGCTTAAATAGCATCGGT
This sequence comes from Bacteroidota bacterium, assembly GCA_049317705.1. Taxonomy (GTDB): domain Bacteria; phylum Bacteroidota; class Ignavibacteria; order UBA10030; family UBA8401; genus UBA8401. Next base: position 8,013 of record JBMOHT010000068.1, read on the forward strand.
CACCACAGAGAGCACGGAGAAGTATTGTAGAAATGCCACGAGTCACAGTCGTGGCATTTCTGTTTTAAACTAACTGTTGGTCTCCGCAAGTTGTTTCATCTGCGCGGCGATGGAATCCCAATTCGTATCGGAATGCGACAGAGCATTCTCGTCCGGGAATCCCCATTGTTCCAGTTGCAGTAGCGTCGCGGTCCCGTCCGGCGTAAGCGTGAATTTAACGGTGGAATAATTCTCCGGCAGGTCGGGCAGCGGTGAGAACGAACTGAAGTATGAGTAATGAAAGACCGAATTCTTGCGCAGGGCGAGGATCGTTCCTTTATCCGTATAGGTCTTCCCGTTCCACTCGCCGGTGAATTTGATCTCGCTCCCTTCCTTCCAGTCGGAGACGGTGTTCGTCTCGAACAGATACTGTTTGATCTTGGCAGGATTCACCAGCACATCCCACACGGCGTCTGCCGATGCGTTGATGGTGATCTGTTTTTTGAGTGTAAGGTCCTTCAGCATATTGCATCCTTTCCTTTTTACAAAAATATACGTCACCGCAGCCGTCATATATTGTAAAAATGCGACATCCCGCAGAAAAACTGTTGATGCTTCAGCGAAATATTCCGTATTTATATTCATGGCTATACAAGACAATAGCGCCCCTCGCGGGATCCTTCATTCCGTACCGATAACCGATTTCGGGACCTTCGCGCGCTATACTCCTTCGACTGAATTACTCTGCTCCTTTGTGGAACATTACTGGAGCATCCGGTGGAGTGTGCCCGAACCGCAGATGAGGGAGAATCTTCCTCATCCTTCAATCCACATCGTGGTTGAAAGGAACAAGTCCGGCGTGTTCGGTGTCGTGAGCGGAAAATTCATCCGCACGCTTGAGGGGACCGGCTGGGTCTTCGGCATTAAATTCAAACCGGGAGCGTTCCGTCCTCTCTTCGGCGCATCGGTTGCAGAGTTGACGGATAGGATCGTTCCGCTGCACGAACTGTTCGGTCCTGACGGGACCGCCTATGAAGAAACGATGCTGTCGTTGACGAATGACGACGATAAAGTAGCTTGCGCAGAACATTTTCTGAGCACGCGGCTGCCGGAGCCGGATGAACAGACAGCACTGATCGGCCGCATCGTCGATGAAGTGATGAAGAACAAACAGATCATGAAGGTCGAGGATATTTCCGAACGGTTCGATATCGGCGTAAGAACACTGCAGCGACTCTTCAACGACTATGTCGGCATACCGCCGAAGTGGATCATTAAACGATACAGAATGTTCGAAGCGGTGGATGCTGTGAACAGCGGTGCTGAAACGGACTGGACACAGCTCGCGTTAGAACTGGGATATTTCGATCAGGCGCATTTCATAAAGGATTTTAAACAGATGGTGGGAAGATCGCCGGGAGAATACCGAAATGATCCGCGGTAATATTCGCAGAGCAACTATTTTCCATTTCAACGGTCATAGAAAGATACAAACTCAGAATATTTTAGGATTGAGAACATGGAAGCAACAAAAGAACTTTTGTTGAAAGAGTGGGTCCTCTCGTCATTCTACGGATGGCTGACGGGTGTGGTGCTTGTGATCATCACCTCCGGTATGTTCGATGCAGCCGGACTGGAAGGATTTCAATTCTACCTCGGTATCAGTATCGGCGGAAGCATCGGATTCTTCCAATGGAGGAAGATCTCCCACCCGGCAGGGATCGGCACAGAGTGGATCTGGTCCTCGATGTTCGGCATGGGTATTCCGTTCCTCGTTATGGATCTTCTCAAACGGTTCGCCGGCATCTCACTCGGTGACAATCATCTGCCCGTCTGTATCACCGCCGGTGCGTTGGTCACGGCGTTATGGCAGACGTTCATCCTCAAGAAAAAATTCACCGCAGCGCTTCCGTGGCTCTGGACCTGTTTGGGTGGATGGATCCTCGCATCGTGGACCGTCATCAGCATCGACTATGTAAAACTGTTCATCCATCACAATCTGGCATTGTTCTTCATCAATCTTACATTGATCGTCTCCGGCGGGGCGGTGCTTGGTGCGGTAACAGGATCAACATTGATCAGCATTCTGCGTCAGCCGAACAGTGCCCAATAAGATCGTTCATCACAGAGGATACGGAGAGCACAGAGAAATTGTGATAGTAAGATTTTGAGCCATCGCATCACTTCAATATTTTTAGCATGCACATAATTACCGTCACACATATCGACACGGCCTGCATCCTGCTGGAGATCGGGGGATACAGGATACTGACCGATCCGACATTGGATCGTGCGGGAAAATTGTATCATCACGGTTATGGCGCTGTTTCCGTAAAGACTGATGATCCTGCGTTGAACGGTGTTGACCTTTCATCCATCGATCTCGTGCTGCTGAGTCATCACCAGCATAAGGATAATTTCGATCATGCCGGAAGAGCGTTCACGCTCACTGTTCCGAAAGTTGTTACAACAAAAAATTCCGCGAAGCATCTTCCGAACGCTGTTGGACTCGAACCATGGGAATCCTTTGCTGTTGAAACAGAAAAACTACCCGGACTCCGCATCACGGCCGTTCCCGCTCAGCATCATCCATGGTGGCTGCCGGAATTCTTTTCCGGTAAGACCACGGGTTTCGTCATAGAATATGATGGACAAGAGAACGGCGTCATCTATATTTCGGGAGACACGGTCTTCTTCGACGGCATCCGTCAGATCGCGTCTCGCTATACGATCGACATCGGCATCTTCCATGTCGGTTCCGCGCAATTCCGTTATTTATCGGGATTCGGCGAATATACCATGAACAGCAGTGGCCTGCTCAAATCGGCGGATATATTGAAACCGAAAACGATCGTGCCGATCCACCACCGGGGATGGACGCATTTCAAAGAGAGTGTAGCGCATATGCGTTCTGTCCTATCATCACGGAATTCCGTCGTCGGGCAGTTCATATTCCTCGACCCCGGCATCCGGACGGTCATTGTCCCGCAGTGATCATTTTTATCTTTACTTCCTTTCAATTATTCTGTACTGTTTCACATTCCTCATTCTGAAAAACTTTTTCCGACACGATCCGGAAGGTTTGTCATGTCCATTGAATCAATATTGGCGCTCACCGCCGTTCTTTCTTTTTTTCTCTTCGCCGCGCTTGCGCGTGCTGTTCAGCAGATGATGTGGAAGGTCCGTGCCTCACAGCTGCTGACCGGCGATGATGCCGATGCGGCAGGAATAGCATATGCCGGTTACTATTTCGGCGTGCTGGTCGTATCCACGGCGGTGCTGGACGGCGGACAGCATATCGCTGCTTCATCCTCTGAGACATTCTCCCTTGCCCCGTACCTGTTCAGCATCGTGTTCCATGGAGCCATCGGCATCACCGCACTTGCGCTGCTCGGCAAAGCCGGACTACACCTGCTGGTAAAAACGAATATCACTGCAGGGATCAAAGCGAACAACATCGCTGCGGGGATCACTGCTGCTGCCGCATATGTTTCCACGGGAATGGTCCTTGCCGGCCCACTCTCCGGCGAGAACAGCGGCGGAGATTTTTCGGTCACCGTATTGTTCCTGCTGATCGCTGTCGGCACACTGTGGACGGTCACGTATGTTTTCCGATTCCTTACCGGGTACGACGATGCACGCCAGATAGCGCAGGGAAACACTGCGGCCGCACTCAGCTATGCCGGAATGATGACCGGCAGCGGGATGATCATTGCACACGCGTTGAACGGAGATTTCACCGGATATGAAAGTTCATTCATACTGTACGGAAAATCGCTCATTGCTGTTCTGTTATTCTATCCCGTGCGGCAGTTCCTTGTGCAGACCATCCTGCTCGGAGGTCCGCTGAAGCTGTACGGCGGACTGCTGGACGATGAGGTCGGTGAACGGAATAACATCGGCGCCGGTGCCGTCGAGGCCGCATCGTATATAATTGCTGCGGTGATAGCCATCCGATTGGGATATTAACAGTGAATACAGCCGTTCTGCATACCGAAATAGTTCCGGCAAAAGAAGATCAACAGAGAACTATACGAGAGTGGATGTTCCGCACAGGAATCCCCGTCCTTCCGTACTCCAATGGACTTCCGCGATTCTCCCCTGATGCGAAGATCCTACCCACGCGACAGGTACGTGCACTCTATTCCGCTGCTCGCTCTGTCGGCAAGGCGTACGACGAACTGAGCACCATCATCGCGAATCATCCTGAATTCTTAAAGGAATACTTTTCGCTGACACCCCTGCAGGAAGCGCTCTGGTATACATCCGGCGGAATGTGGCGCGGTATCTCGCGCGCCGATCTGTTCTTGACGGAGGACGGTTCGATTCTCGCTGCCGAATTGAACTCCGACACACCGAGCGGCATGGACGAAGCATTCCTTCTGGGACAATACGCAAAAGAATTCTCCGGACACTATCACGATCCGAACGCCCATCTTCCGAAAGCGTTCCTCACCGTGATCGGACATGCGATGCGGAGTGTCCGCCGTCCCGCCCACGCGGGAACGCCGACCGTCGGTATCGTCTATCCCACGGATATTCCCGAAGATATGGGACTGCTTCATCTCTACCGACGATGGCTGGAACAGCACGGATATGCGGTGACGTTCGGTTCACCGCGGAATCTACGGAAGAATGCGGATGGCCGCGTGACACTGTATGGAAGCGAGATCGATGTGCTGCTCCGTCATTATAAAACGGACTGGTGGTGTGAACAGATATCGCCGTGGAAAGGAACACAGGCATCGGCGGATATCCTGCCGCTTGTTTCTCCGTTCCACGAGATCATCGAACCGATGATCGACGGACATCTTGCGGTCGTGAATCCATTCGGCTGCATCCTCACTCAGAACAAACTGACATTGGCATTCTTCCACGAACACCGCTCACTGTTCTCCGCCGAGACGCAGAAAATGATCGACGCTCATATTCCGTTCACCGTCCGGCTGAGTCAATGCGATCCTCAATTGCTGCTCACCCACAAAGATGATTGGGTGCTGAAGAGCAATTACGGATGCGAAGGTGCGGAGGTGATCATCGGCTGCGCAACGGAACAATCAGTGTGGGAAGCTTCCGTGAACGAAGCGGCCGCTGAATATTGGATAGCGCAGAGATATTTCCACGCTGCGCAGCAGGATGGTGCCATCGATAATTTCGGCGTATTCCTCGCAGGCAATGAGCCGTGCGGTATCTATCTGCGACGGGATACAGGAATGACTACGGCAGCATCGGGTGTGGTGCCGGTGCTCGAACGGACGCTCCTTGCCGAAACACACCGCACGCCCGGCGCCGCACAATCCACGGCAATGCGGATCGATCCTGCGGTCGAACGGCTGCTCGAAGCGTATACACCGGATGAACGATGGCTCCCGTTCAGGATGCCGCTCATCCTCTATTCGGCTGCAGAACCATCGCTCGTTGAAGTATTTCTCCCGTCCATCGAACTTGCAAACACGGAACGGCTCGGCGGATCATTGGGCGGAATAATTGCTTCCGCATCACGCGAGGAACGGAACTCACTGATGATGGTGTGCGATCTGCCGGGGACGATGAGCGTTGCGGCGGCGGCCGGGTTGTGTGAATCAGCCGGGATCGTTCTGCAGATGGAGAATACGCCGCATCCGCATGAACAGGTGCCGCTGCGCCGGACACTCTTTTCGCTGATGCAGCATGCCGAGAAGATCCGTGCCGGCCACCGCTCCGGGATCCCGACCGATGAACGGCCTCCGCTGTTCGTGCTTGCGCAGGAACGGCTGACGAGACGGCGCGAACCGGGATCGGATTTCAATAACAGACACTGGTCGTATCTTCCATCCGTCGTATCATTGATTGAACGCGGCATCACGACTGTGCTCTATCTGCATGACGACGATTTGGAATATGAACAGGACGACCTGAACGAAACATTCCTGCACTATCAACAGAACGGCATCCGGATCTGTTCGCTCGCTCTTTCTTCCTTTCAGACATTGGGAGATATGCCGCTGAACGAAATGCTCCGGCTCAGCGAGACGACAGTACAGATACGAAGGACGATCTTCTCGATCGCACAGCAGAATACTGAGAAGCAGTAAGGAAATTTATCGTATGACAAAAACATTGCCAAAGCGTGTCACCGTCCGTGAAGGATATCAGCATCCTGTGCTCGGCGATATCGGCGGCTGGTCCGCCGTCATTCTCCGCTCGTTCACGGTCGGAACAACGGCGTATGTGGATGTTGAGTTCAGTATCGCTTCGATGGAAGCGGTCAAAACCTCGTTGAAAAAGGAATTTTATCAGCGAAGGATCGTCTTCACCCGTGCCCGGCTTGAGGAAAAGGATACACGTCCGGTGCCGCTGCACTTACCGCAGGAAAAGAATTATTCCGTCAGTGCGAAACTCCAAAAGGAATGGTACGATCATGTGGGATACAACGAGACCGATCCGACGCAGTTCGCTTCGGATGCCGCGTATGACAGTGACTATGACGAGGAGAAACGGGAAACGATGAAAACGCTGGTGAAGATCGGTGCTTTTACGCTTCTCTTCTCATACATCATCTGTAAGGATGAGGACGAGAATAACGGCAGCGGATCCAACTGGGGGCGCGGCGGACATTATTCGTAGGACAATTTCAGGAATGGCGTTCCTTCAAAACGCTTGTTCGAAATAATAATCCCGAAAGAATACAGCAGCATGATGAAACGCATAGGAATCTTCAACGACTCGCGTACCTGTCCGACAAAATCGGTCTTCTTTGCATTGCAGACAGTCATCTCCACGTATCCCGGCGATCCGTTCCGTAAGGAACTGAGTTCCATTATCGGCGAGATCTCCTCTTCGACTGAACAGAAGATACAATGTGAGGCATTGAAACGCGGAGCAGCACTCCTTGCATCATCACTGCTGTACACTGAATATTGTGTGTGGGATTATTCGTTCGTGAAGGATGTAGCACACACGGAATTTTCCTCCTGGGTGGATGATATCCAGAGGATACTGAACGCGCCGGATGATAAGGATGATGTCGCTCCGTTCGGCGGAGCCGAGACATCGTATATGGTCGCGACGCTGGTCATCCTCTCCAATCACAATTCATTGAAGAGCTGGCTGCAGGGATATCCCGCGAACCTCACGCCGCCGGAATATTTCCTGCGCAAGACCATCGAGACCATGTGGAACCGCATCGCGTCGCCCAAATCCGGCATCATCACCAACTGCACGAATGCCATGCTGACAATCTCTCCTTCTTCGGCGGATAATTTCTATTCGCTCAAATCACTCCATGCGTCGGAATGGGATTATCTGAAGCCGGTGTATTGATCGTTCAGCCATTAGCCACAGAGGAATTAAAAAATCGTTCACATGTTCCCAAACGGAGTTTGGGAACATGTGATTCAGCTTGGGAATCAAGGATTGTGGGCTGCCTGAAACCATAAGCCTGAAACGCATCATCTCTTATATTACTCCACTCTCAGCACCGGATATTCCCGTTCATTACGAAGATATGCAAAGCGGTCATACTGCATCAGATTGATCATTCCCTGCGGTTCGAGTGCGGTGATGAGCATCTGCGCGGGACGCTGGTCCGTGGAAACGAACAGATAGTCCGACACTTTCACTTTCACCGTCTGCTGCTGCGTTGCGCTCACATAGATGGTGAACTCTTCGATCTCCGGCTGCTTCTGGAATTCCAAAAGATATTGTTTCACAACATCCTTCTTCCCCGCCTTGTACGGACCGAACACGAGATTGTGTTTCTTCAGGAAATCTTTCAGCAATGTGTCCTTCTTTGCGATGAGATATCCTTTCGGCTTTGTCACACTCAGCAGCGCGATCACCTTATTATGATAATTCGGCACGACCATCGTTGTATCACGGAGTCCGTCGTACGACGAAAATGTGAGCGATTGATTTCCATCGCCGGTGTGGTCCATCAGGATCGCCGTGGAAGCGCGGTCTGCGCGCGTTGCTTTCGCATTCTTCACCATCGTGCGGATGGTGTCGGCGTTCCGGTTCATGAACGTGATGAAGCCGGTCAATCCCGCACACTGCGTCTCGGCGCGGCGTTTGATATTGGTGATGGAATCGATGCCGTGCATCCCTTCCTGAATGAACGAGAACGAACCGAGGATGCCGAAACTCTGTCTGCCGTCGTTGATATCCACGGTGCTGTTGCGCATGCGTGACACATGCGGCGGTCCGAGCGGCGTATATTCGCCGAAGCGGATCTTCTTTTCCTGCAGAAACGATTCGAAGAACGGGAAGAACGCGTCGCGCTGGAATGCGCGGAGCGCATCATCCGTATTGAGATTCGTCATCAGTCCGATGGTCACTTCGTTGTTCTTCCGATATCCCCATGCTTTCCAGACGCTGTCGTACGGGAAGTATTCGTGCACATCGAGCGTTACATCGTACTCATTGCGGTCATACAGCTTGTGCAGACCGATCACTTCGGGCTCGGTCATGATCATATGATTGCGGTTCAGGTCCATTCCCGCGCTGTTGCGGCGGATATCCCGGTCCCCGCCCTCAGGATTCATCTGCGGCACGACGGTCAGATTCACATTCTTCAGCAATGGTGTCAGCGAGCCGTCCGCAAATCCTTTCAGGAGCAGCAGAGCCCCCTCTTTTCCGGAAGGTTCGTTGCCGTGCTGCTGCGCGAAGATGAGCACGCTGATCTTCTTCTTTTGCTCCGCTTTCGTCCCGCTCGTAACGGTCACCGCTGGTATCTGCTTCCCTTCCCGCGATACTGCCATGATCTCCATACGGATGTCCGGCGATGAAGCATCGAGCTGTTTCACATACTCGAGCAGTTCGGTGTTCGTGGTGAGCTTCGTGTAATTACTCCGCTCCAGCGGTGTGGAAAACTGCGCAAACGCGATATTGGCCAGAAGAACGAGATGAATGACAATTGTTTTCATAGAGGAGTTGTGGACAGAATGATATTGAATACATTGAAAAAATTGTATTCAAAAGAATGTCATTCCCGAATGATCCTGTCGGGAATCCTTTTTATGGATCCCCGCCAACCCCATGCGGGGATGACAACATTAATTATTTTGGAACCTCGTTCAGTCTATGAAATTATTCTCTTGATATCAATCATTTCACACCGCTTGCAGAGAATATACAAAACGTGTATACTGATACACTTATATAGGAAACCATCTTCCCATGCTTCTGATCGATTATATTCTGCTTGTCACGCTCTCCGCCATCTGGGGTTCGTCGTTCATCTTCATGCGCATCCTCGCGCCGGCACTCGGTCCTGTCGCAACCGCGGATATGCGAATGCTTATTGCGGGACTGACACTCGCTGTTTTCATGCGGTTCACCGGCAGAACGATGGAATGGAAAAGGAACCGAAAACACTACATCAGCATCGGTCTGCTCAATTCGGGAATTCCTTTCCTGCTCTTCTCCTATGCGGCTCTCCATCTACCGGCATCCATCTCCGTGATCATCAATTCGCTGACTCCGCTGTTCGCCGCCGTAGGCGCGGTGATCTGGCTGAATGAGAAATTCACGCTGAAACTGCTCGCGGGACTCCTGCTCGGCATCATCGGCGTGGCGGTGATCCGCAGCGGAGGAACGGTGCAGCTGGACGCAATGGGCACCATCTCGATATTGATGTGTGTCGTTGCGACGATGTTCTACGGAGCCGGTGGTGTCTACCTGAAATTGAACACGAAAGATATCGGTCCTCTGGCGATCTCGGCGGGAAGTCAGCTTTCGGTCGGCGTGCTGTTCCTTCCGCTCATCGCGTTGGCACCCGCCCCGACAGATCTTTCCGTACACATTGTCATCACCATGATCGCCTTTGCCGTCCTCTGCAGCGCGGTCGCATACATCATCTATTATAGACTGATGAAGATCCTCGGTCCCACCAAAGCAGCAACGGTCACCTTCCTTATTCCCGTATTCGGTTTCATTTGGGGAGCGCTCTTCCTGAATGAATCGATCACTGCAGCGATGGCGGCCGGGGGATTGATCGTGCTTTCTTCCCTCTATTTTGTGATGGGGAAAAAGAAAATACCAAAAACTGAAATCCGCGAATAACATGAATGAGATGTATGGAACGTCCTGTCGGACGTTCCTACATCTCTTTGCGTTTTTGTGTATGGTTCGTCTCGCCGTTGTTCTAACGCGGGGCTCGCTCACCATGACTGGTAATTTCCTATATTTTTTCGTATCCGTGGAAATCCG
>JBMOHT010000069.1:0-17889 GCA_049317705.1 Bacteroidota bacterium
AGGAATTCGGTTTCTCCACCACGCCGCTCATCGCGATGGGCTGCATCATGATGCGGAAGTGTCATTTGAACACTTGTCCTGTCGGCATTGCAACACAGGATCCGGAACTGCGAAAGAAATTCACCGGAACACCAGAGCATGTGATCAACTTCCTCTTCTTCATTGCGGATGAAGTACGAGAGATCATGGCGAAGCTCGGCTTCCGCACCATCGATGAGATGATCGGCAGAGTGGATATGCTGCAGCAGAGAAAAGATGTGGACCACTGGAAAGCGAAGGGTGTCGATCTTTCTTCCATCCTGAAACAGCCGACGGTGCCGCTGAGGATCGGCAGGCGCTGCTTGATACCGCAGGATCACGGTCTGAACGAAGCGATCGATTATCAATTGCTGGAACAGACAAAGATCGCTCTTGAAGAAAAGAAACCGGTCGAGATCTCCGTTCCGATCAGGAACGTCCATCGTACTGTCGGCGCATTATTGAGCGGACGCATCGCGAAGTATTACGGCGCCGAAGGGTTGCCGGAGAGCACGATCAAGATCAATTTCAACGGTTCGGCGGGACAGAGTTTCGGTGCGTTCCTTTCCAAAGGAGTTACGCTCACACTTGAAGGTGACGCGAACGATTACGTCGGCAAAGGATTGTCGGGAGGAAAGATCATTATTTTCCCGCCGAAGAATTCCACATTCGTCCCCGAAGATAATTCCATCGTCGGCAACGTGGTGCTTTACGGTGCAACAAGCGGTGAAGCGTATTTCGCCGGAAAAGCGGGAGAGCGATTCGCTGTCCGAAATTCCGGCGCGACCGTTGTTGTGGAATCCGTCGGCGCGAACGGCTGCGAGTATATGACGAATGGCGTAGTGGTGATCCTCGGAAAGACCGGAAAGAATTTCGCTGCCGGTATGTCCGGCGGGTATGCGTTCGTCCTTGATGAGGACGGAGAGTTCGCATCGAAGATGTGCAACAAGTCCATCGTCGACCTCGATACGCTGAACGAGAAGGATGATATGCTTCTTCAACATTTGATCGGGAACCATGCGACACTGACAGGGAGCAGACGCGGAAAGATGATCCTTGATAATTGGGGTACATTCAGATCAAAGTTCGTGAAAGTGTTCCCCCATGATTACAAACGCGTATTGAATGCAAGAGAACAAAAAGCAAAGCAGGAGGCTGTGAATGGGTAAACCGACCGGATTCATGGAATTTAAGCGCGAAGTTCCGCAGCGCCGTCCCGTTACCGAACGTCTGGAGGATTGGCGCGACGTCTACACACCGTTTGCGCAGGAAAACGTACAGACACAGGGATCGCGCTGTATGGACTGCGGCATTCCGTTCTGTCAATCGGGCTGTCCCGTTACGAACGTCATCCCGCATTGGAACGACCTCATCTATAAGAACCGCTGGGAAGAAGCGGTGCGCATCCTTCACTCCACCAATAATTTTCCGGAATTCACCGGCAATGTTTGTCCCGCACCGTGCGAAGCATCGTGCGTTCTCGGCATCAACGAACCTCCAGTCACCATCAAGGTGATTGAACGGACGATCATCGAACACGCATTCGCGAACGGCTGGATCAAACCTGAGCCGCCGAAGAAGCGTTCGGGGAAGACTGTCGCCGTGATTGGCTCCGGTCCTTCAGGACTCGCCGCCGCGCAGCAATTGAACCGCGCCGGTCACCGTGTGACCGTGTATGAGAAGAATGACCGCGTGGGCGGACTGCTCCGGTACGGTATTCCCGATTTTAAATTTGAAAAGCATCTTCTCGACCGCCGCGTTGAATTGCTGCAGGCTGAAGGAATTGTGTTCACCACAAAGACGAATGTCGGCGTGAATATTTCCGCAGAAGAACTTCGCCGCACCTACGATGCGATCCTTCTCTGCGGCGGCGCGGAATCACCGCGCGATCTGAAAGTGCCCGGACGTGAATTGAAAGGTGTTCATTTTGCAATGGAATTCCTTCCGCAGCAGAACAGACGCAATGCGGGAGACAAAACGGATTCATCCAAAGATATTCTCGCAACAGGAAAACGGGTGATCATCATCGGCGGCGGCGATACCGGAGCGGACTGCCTCGGAACAAGTCTGCGTCAGAAAGCGGCATCGGTCCATCAATTCGAGATCATGCCGAAACCGCCGCTCGAGAGAGCAGCTTCAACTCCTTGGCCGGCGTGGCCGCTGCAATTGCGGACGGAAAGTTCGCATGAAGAGGGCGGAGTGCGCGACTGGGCGTTAACAACAACAAAATTTGAAGGTGATGCGAACGGCAATGTGACGAAGCTTCACGGTGTTCGTGTCGGTCCGCCGCCGAATTTCACGCCGGTCACCGGTACGGAATTCTCGATGGATGCCGACCTTGTGCTGCTCGCAATGGGATTCAACGGTCCAACAAAGAATGGACTGCTGGACGAACTCGGTGTTGCACTCGATGCACGAAGCAATGTCTCCACCGATAAAGAATATATGAGCTCTGTTCCCGGAATTTTTTCCGCCGGGGATATGCGCCGCGGGCAGTCGCTCGTGGTATGGGCGATCAGCGAAGGACGCAAAGCGGCACGGAGCGTTGATAAATTCCTGATGGGAACCTCACTGCTTCCGTAGTGAAGCGATGTTCACCGTAACAGATGTTGAGAGAAAAATGGTTATCAAGTTCTTTGTCGTTGGATTCATAACAGTATTTCTTTCCGCCGCGTCGGCTCAATCATCGATGCTGGTAAAGATCGAGGGACTGCGGGAAGCGAAAGGACAACTCATTGTATTGGTCTTCAACAATGCGGACGACTTTCCCACAAAGAAGGACAATGCGGTCTTTTCCAAAAAAGTGTCTGTAACCGGACCAACAATGGAGATCGTTTTCGACAAAGTGCCGTCAGGAACATACGGCATCGCCGTTTACCACGACGAGAACATGAATGGAGCAATGGACCGTCATTGGTACGGTCCGCCAAAAGAAGGATACGGCGCATCGAACGATGCGAAGGGAACATTCGGTCCGCCGAAGTTCGACGATGCAAAATTCGATGTGAACGGAACTCAAACGACAGTTAAGATTATTATTCATTATTAAGAAGGAACACTACCATGGCAACAATCAATTTCGGCGGCACCGTTGAAGAAGTGGTCACCCGCGAAGAATATCCGCTTGAGAAAGCAAAAGAATTTTTGAAGAACGAAGTGGTCGCCATCATCGGCTACGGACCGCAGGGTTACGGTCAATCCCTGAACATGCGTGATAACGGCATCAACGTGATCGTCGGTCAGCGCAAAGGCGGCCAAGGTTGGAGCGACGCAATCCGTGACGGCTGGGTGGAAGGGAAGAATCTCTTCTCTAATATAGAAGAGGCGATCCAGAAAGGGACCATCGTTCAGTATCTGCTCTCCGATTCCGGACAGAAACAGATGTGGGATGTAGTGAAGAAGAATCTGAAAAAAGGGCAGGCGCTCTATTTCTCACACGGATTCTCAGTGGTATTCAAAGATCAGACGAACATCATTCCTCCTGCGGATGTGGATGTGGTGCTTGTCGCTCCGAAAGGAAGCGGACGCACAGTGCGCAGCAACTTCCTCGCAGGAAGCGGCATCAACGCCAGCTTCGCCATCTTCCAGGATGCCACAGGAAAGGCACGTGAACGCGCCATTGCCTGCGGTATCGCGATCGGTTCAGGATATCTTTTCCCCACAACATTCGAGAAGGAAGTACTCTCCGATCTTACCGGTGAGCGCGGAGTGCTGATGGGAGCGATCGCCGGCATCATGAAAGCGCAGTATGACGTTCTGCGTCAGATGGGACATTCGCCGAGCGAAGCATTCAACGAAACGGTTGAGGAAGCAACGCAGAGTCTGTATCCGCTCGTCGGCAAATACGGAATGGATTGGATGTTCGCAGCATGTTCGGTGACCGCACAACGCGGAGCATTAGATTGGGCGAAGAAATTCGAGATGACGAACCGTCCTCTGTTCGAATTGCTCTACCGCGACGTTCAGTACGGCGTCGAGACAAAACGCGTGCTCGATTCCACCAGCGCGCCGGATTACCGCGCAACGCTGCAGAAAGAGCTCGATGAATGGAAGAATTCCGAGATGTGGAAAGCGGGAGAAGCGGTCCGCGGCTTGCGCCCGGAAAACTGGAAGAAATGAAGTAGGATTACAAAATTACAAGATTGAAATATTGCACAATTAATTTATCGTCACAATCTTGTAATTCTGCAATATTGAAATGGTGTAAAGTATGAAAACTAAGATCTTCACATACGACACAACACTTCGGGACGGCACACAGGGGGAGGAAGTCTCCTTCTCCGCCGAGGATAAGATCAAGATCGCAAAGCGTCTCGACGCATTCGGTATTGATTATATCGAAGGGGGCTGGCCCGGTTCAAATCCGAAGGATATGGAGTTCTTCGAGAAAGCGCGGGAGATCAAATTCTCTCACGCAAAGATCGCGGCATTCGGCAGCACCCGCCGCGCGAAGAACAAAGTGGAAGATGATGCGAACATCAAAGCGCTGCTCGATGCGCAGACTCCCGTTGTGACGATCTTCGGCAAGACGTGGATCCTTCATGTAAAGGAAGCACTGCAGATCACCGAAGAGGAGAATCTGGAGATCATTTCGGATTCCGTCGCCTACTTGAAGAAGAACGGCAAAGAGGTCGTGTACGATGCCGAGCATTTCTTCGACGGATTCAAAGGGGATAAGCCGTACGCGATCAAGACATTGCAGGCAGCACAATCTTCCGGCGCAGATGTGATCGTCCTCTGCGACACGAACGGCGGAACGATGCCGTGGGAAGTATCGCAGATCGTGGACGAGATCAAACCGTACATCACCGTTCAACTGGGGATCCACACGCATAACGACTGCGAACTCGGTGTTGCCAATTCGCTGGCGGCGATCAAGCAGGGAGCAACACATGTGCAGGGGACCATCAATGGATACGGCGAGCGATGCGGTAATGCGAATCTCTGCTCCATCATCCCGAATCTTGAAGTGAAACTTGGATGTGAAACGGTCGGAAGTGAACAGCTGAAAAAACTGACCGACCTTTCCCGCTATGTGAGCGAACTTGCAAATCTGAAACACCGGAAGAATGCTGCATACGTCGGCGAGAGTGCGTTCGCACACAAAGGCGGCGTTCATGTCAGCGCGGTGATGCGGACCCCGAAAACGTACGAACATATTGAACCCGAAGTGGTCGGCAACGTGCGCCGCGTGCTTGTTTCCGATCTGTCGGGACGAAGCAACGTACTCTACAAAGCGGAAGAACTCGGACTGAAGATCGACGATAAATCCCCGGCCGCTCAGAAGATCGTCGAGGATCTGAAAGAGATGGAGCATTACGGATATTACTTTGAGGACGCGGAAGCATCCTTCGAACTGCTGGTGAAGAAGCATACCGGCGAGATCAAAAAATTATTCGAACTCGAGCGGTTCAAGATCAGCATCCACAAAGATTCGAACGATGTGGAAGCGCGCAGCGAAGCGATGATCAAAGTGCGTGTCGGCGATGAAACAGAAATGACCGCAGCCGAAGGGAACGGTCCCGTGAACGCGATGGATAAAGCGCTCCGCAAAGCTCTCGAACGATTCTATCCGCAGCTGAAAGAGATCCAATTGACGGACTATAAAGTGCGCGTGCTCGATTCGCAGAATGCCACGGCCGCAAAAGTGCGCGTGCTGATCGAAACGAAGAACGGAAATTCCTCGTGGAACACCGTCGGTGTCTCATCGGACGTTGTCGACGCCAGCTGGAAAGCACTCGTCGATTCCATCACCTATCATTTATTAAAAAAGATCCCATAATCACTCAATCGCAAAGGCAGTTATGATCATCGTCCTAAAACCCGGAACACAGAAAGAACAATACGAACACATCCTAGAACGAGTGAAAGAATTCGGCTTCAAACCGCATCCGATCGTCGGTGAAGAGCGGACCGTTGTAGCGTGTGTCGGTGATGAACGCGGCAAAGCGCAGTTGCAGCAATTGGAGTCGCTGGATTTTGTGGAGAATGTCGTTCCGATCCTGAAACCGTTCAAACTTGCGAGCAAGGAAACGAAACCCCGTTCCACCGTGAAGGTCGGGAATGTGGAATTCGGAACAGCTCAGTTCGTGGTGATCGCGGGACCGTGTTCCGTTGAGACCAAAGAGCAGATCGAACTCAGCGCGGAATTGGTGAAAAAAGCGGGAGCGCAGATGCTCCGCGGCGGTGCATTCAAACCGCGCACGTCGCCGTATTCGTTCCAGGGACTCGAAGAGGAAGGATTGAAACTGCTAGCCGGTGCGCGCGAAAAAACAGGATTACCGTTCGCCACCGAAGTTATTTCTCCCGGCGATGTTGAACTTGTTGCGCGGTATTCCGATATGCTGCAGATCGGTGCGCGGAACATGCAGAACTTCGCGTTGTTGAAAGAAGTGGGTAAGTCGAAACGTCCTATTCTGCTGAAACGCGGAATGTCCAGCACATACAAAGAGATGCTGATGTCCGCAGAATACATCATGTCGATGGGAAATTACGATGTCGTTCTGTGCGAACGCGGTATCCGCACATTCGAGGATTATACACGCAACACATTCGATCTGACGGCGGTGCCCGCACTGAAAGAGATGTCGCATCTTCCGGTGATCGTCGATCCGAGTCACGGCACAGGCATCCGTAGTCTCATCACGCCGATGGCCAAAGCTGCCGTTCCTGTCGGAGCGGACGGACTCATCATCGAGATGCATCCGAATCCGGAAAAAGCATTCTCGGACGGTGCACAGTCCTTAACGCCGGAGCAGTTCTCGCACCTTATGGACGAAATACGCAGATATCTGCCGTTGGAGAATAAACATTTATAAAAGCTATTAGGTTATAGGCGTTAGGTGCTAGGAAGAGCTAACACCTAATACCTAATACCTAACGCCTATAAAATATTTTGAGGCTATCATGACCGACCGAGTCTATATTTTCGACACCACACTGCGCGACGGCGAGCAATCACCCGGCGCAAGCATGAACTTCATCGAGAAGATCCGCATGGCGAAGCAGCTTGAACAGCTTCAGGTGGATGTGATGGAAGCGGGATTTCCGATCGCCAGCGAAGGGGATTTTGAATCGGTGAGGGAGATCGCGAAACAGATCCGCACCGTAACGGTGGCAGGATTGTGCCGCGCGAACGACAACGACATCGACAGAGCGTGGGAAGCACTGAAGTATGCACAGAAGCCGCGCATCCACACCTTCATCGCAACATCGGATATCCATTTAAAATATAAATTGAAGAAGACGCGGGATGAAGTTCTCGAAGCAGCCGTTAAAGCCGTTCGTCGTGCGAAATCATACTGCGACGATGTCGAGTTCTCCTGCGAAGATGCTTCAAGAAGCGATATCAATTTCCTCTGCGCAGTCGTCGAAGCGGCGATCAACGAAGGGGCGACGGTCGTCAATATTCCCGACACCGTTGGATACTCCATTCCTACGGAATACGGCGCCATCATCAAAGCACTCACCGAACGCGTGCCCAACATCGGCAAAGCGATCGTCAGCGTACATTGTCACGACGATCTCGGATTAGCGGTTGCGAACTCCCTTGCCGGCGTGATGAACGGCGCGCGGCAGATCGAGTGCACCATCAACGGTATCGGAGAACGGGCGGGAAATGCCTCGCTCGAAGAGATCGCGATGGCCATCCGCACCCGCAGCGAAGCACTGAAGGTGAACACGAACATCAACACGGAAGAGATCTATCGGACGAGCAAGATGCTGGTCTCATTGACCGGAATGCACATCCAGCGGAACAAAGCGATCGTCGGCGACAACGCCTTCGCCCACGAAGCGGGCATCCATCAGGACGGTATGCTGAAGAATCCGCTTACGTACGAGATCATGACACCGGCGAGTGTCGGTATCAAACACAGCACACTTGTGCTCGGAAAACATTCCGGACGTCACGCGCTGAAACAGAGATACGAAGAACTTGGATATAAATTGTCTGCCGAAGAATTGGAGAAAGCATATGTTCTCTTCACCAAAGTAGCGGACGAGAAGAAACAAGTGTTCGACGATGACCTGGTAGCGATCCTTCAGGATGAAGTATCCGAAGTGGAAGAGACGTACAAGATCGAAGCGCTGCAGGTAACGAGCGGACTCAACATCGTTCCGACAGCGACGGTTGGGCTGAAAAAAGGGGATAAGATCCTTCAGGATTCATCCACCGGCGACGGTCCTGTTGACGCAGCATACCGCGCCATCGAACGGATCACCGGCATCAAAGCGGACCTGCTCGATTATTCCATCAAATCCGTTGCATGGGGACAGGATGCGATCGGCGAAGTGTTCGTGAAGATCGCCATCGACGGCTACGTGTTCAACGGTCGCTCCGCCAGCACGGACGTGATCACCGGAAGCGTGAAAGCGTATGTGAACGCGCTCAATCATGCGGTCTCGGCGAGATTCAGAAAACAGCAGGCAACGAATGAGAATGTCGGTGTGTAGTACCATCTCACACAAAGTCACAAAGAACAACAAAAGAGAAAGAAGAATTGTATGGCGATGACCATCACTGAAAAGATCCTTGCAAAACATTCCGGACGGAATGCTGTTCAACCCGGCGACAACGTCTGGATCGATGTCGATGTGCTGATGACGCACGATGTGTGCGGTCCGGGAACATTCGGCATCTTCAAACGCGAATTCGGAAATGATGCGAAGGTGTGGGACAAGGACAAGCTCGTCGTCATCCCCGATCATTACATCTTTACGAAGGATATGCACGCGAACCGCAACATCCAGATCCTCCGCGACTTCGCGAAGGAGCAGGATCTTCCGCACTATTACGATGTCGGCACGGACCGCTACAAAGGCGTCTGTCACGTTGCGATGCCGGAAGAAGGATTCACCCGTCCCGGCGAAGTGCTGTTCGGAACAGATTCGCACACGTGTACCGCCGGAGCTTTCGGTGAATTTGCGACCGGTATCGGAAACACGGATGCAGCATTCGTCCTCGGCACCGGAAAATTGTGGGTGAAAGTTCCCGAGACGATGAAGTTCATCTTCGAAGGCACGATGCCGAAATATCTGATGGCGAAGGACTTGATCCTTGCCGTGATCGGAAAGATCGGTGTGGACGGCGCGACGTACCGCGCGATGGATTTCTGCGGAACGACGATCGACTCCATGACCATGGAAGACCGAATGACGATGTGTAATATGGTGATCGAAGCGGGCGGGAAGAACGGTATCTGCGCGCCGGACAAAACGACGACCGATTACGTCCGCGCACGCACGAACAAGCAGTTCGAATGTTTCTATAATGATGATGATGCGAAGTATCACTCCGTTCACCGCTTCAACGTGAACGAGATCGAACCGACCGTCGCCAAACCGCATTCGCCGGACAACAAAGCCGCCGTGAGCGAGGTCGCCGGCACGCGTCTCGACCGCGCGTACATCGGCAGCTGCACCGGAGGAAAGATCTCGGATTTCATCGCAGCGGCGGAAGTGATGTACGGTGAGAAAGTGAAGATCGATACGTTCATCGTCCCAGCAACAACGGATGTAGCGAAAGAGATCAGAACATTGAAAGTGAAAGACAAGACCGTCATGCAGATCTTCGAAGAAGCGGGATGCCGCATCGGCGATTCATCCTGCGCGGCATGTCTCGGCGGTCCTTCGGATACATTCGGCAGGCTGAACAATGCCGAGGTCTGTATCTCATCGACGAACCGGAATTTTCCGGGACGCATGGGTTCGAAGAATTCGCAGGTGTATCTTGCTTCACCGTACACCGTGGCGGCATCCGCAGTGAAAGGTGTCATCACCAATCCGCGGGAGTTCTTCCAGTAGCATTCCGACGGACAATCGTCCGGCGGCGGTACAAAGTTGATGTTCGCAATGCAATTTTCCCGTATATTCAGTGAGAATATCACATTACAGGAGTTCTATGCGTTGGTACATCCGCTCCAAGATCCACAAAGCAACAGTGACAGAGGCGAATCTCACGTACACCGGCAGCATCACCATCGATC
Source organism: Bacteroidota bacterium (assembly GCA_049317705.1). Classification (GTDB taxonomy): domain Bacteria; phylum Bacteroidota; class Ignavibacteria; order UBA10030; family UBA8401; genus UBA8401. Next base: position 10,005 of record JBMOHT010000069.1, read on the forward strand.
AGGACCTGATCGAGATGGTCGGGCTTCACGAAGGGGAAAAAGTGCTGGTCACCAGCAACACCTCCGGTGCACGGCTTGAAACATATGTGATCGTGGGACCGCGCGGTTCGGGAGTGATCTGCATGAACGGTGCAGCGGCGCATCTGATCAAAGAAGGTGAAGAGATCATCATTATGGGATTTGAGCTTTCCGAGACACCGCTCAAACCGACAATGATCCTGGTGGACAAACAGAATAAATTTTTTCAGAATCTATAATTCGGATGGACCATCGTCGAACCTTCGGAGACGCTGTTCACTCCGAAGGTTTTTTATTTCTATAAAGGAGCAGTATGAAAGAGATCATTTCGGGAAAAGCATTCGTTCTCGGCAACGATATCGATACGGACCAGATCATTCCCGCCGCCCATCTTGTGTATAAACTCGACGACCCGGAAGAGAAGAAGAATTACGGTAAATTCGCGTTCTCCGGTGTTCCCATCGCACAATCAGGACTTCCGCAGGGGAATATTCCTTTCATCAAAGAAGGAACATGGCAGAGCGACTACACCATCGTCATCGGCGGAAAGAATTTCGGCTGCGGTTCGTCCCGTGAGCACGCTCCGTTCGCACTTCAGGTGGCCGGTATTGAAGCGGTGATCGCTGAAGGATACGCGAGGATCTTCTACCGCAACTCCATCGACGGCGCATTCGTCGCACCGTTCGAATCCGTTGAACAGCTAGCAAAAGTGGTCCGCACCGGCGATGAACTGGAACTCGACACAACGAAGTGCGTACTGAAGAATCTTACGCAGAAGAAAGAATATCAGCTGAAACCGCTCGGAGACATTGAACACATCCTGCGCGGCGGGGGAATTTTTGAGTATGCGCGTAAATCCGGAATGCTGCAGAAAGCTTAGAACTTTATTCACCGCGGAGGACGCAGAGAACGCGGAGAAAACGATAAGATTATGTTGAATAAAACCATCGCGATCATCGGTGCAGGGAATATGGGAACCGCGCTCATCCGCGGCATTCTCAATTCTAAACTGACCAGCGCAAAGAAGATCTATGCCAGCGGAACGAGGATCGAGAAACTCGAGAAGCTGTCCGCCGAGTACGGCATCAACGTCACCACGAACAATAAGGATGCGGTGAAGCATGCGGATATCATCATCCTCTGCATCAAGGCATCCGTGATCCGTTCCGTGCTGGATGAACTGCATAAGACGATGCACAAGAATCAGTTCGTCATCTCCATCGCTGCCGGTGTGACGACCGCATCGATGGAAAAGATCATCGGCAAGAATATCCCGGTCGTCCGCTGCATGCCGAATATAGCGTCGACGGTCGGACTCGGTTCCACTGCCGTTTCGTTCGGGAAACATGTGCACGCCGCGCAGCATGATATTGCCATTAAGATCTTCGAAGCGGTCGGCGATGTTGTGGTCGTCGGCGAACAGCATCTCGATGCGGTCACCGGACTCAGCGGCAGCGGTCCTGCGTACATTTATATGGTGATCGAAGCGCTCATCGACGGCGGAGTGAAGATGGGATTGCCGCGTGATATTTCGACGAAGCTTGCGATACAGACGGTGCTTGGTTCCGCGAAACTCGTGAAGGAATCGAATGTACATCCCGCGATCCTTCGCGATCAGGTGACAACACCGGGCGGCACAACGATCAATGCCATACACGAACTCGAGTCGCACGGACTCCGGTCCATGCTCATCGACGCGGTAGCAACAGCAACAAAACGATCCAGAGAATTATCGGAACTCATCAACAAATGAAACACGTCATAGTTCTTGCTGCCATTGTTTGTCGGATCACGTTTGGTCAATCCGTCGTTGTTTCCCATCGAACGTTCGTTGATTCCCTGTTGACGGCATTGAACGACCGGCAATTGAACTCTCTCTATGAGAGGTTGGACCGACAGTCTCAAACAATGCTTCAAACAAAGATCGCCTCGGTAGATACAGTCGATCATCTTGCGTGTGAGAATATCTGCGAATCATTTTCACGTCAAAAAGTTGCGTACGATTCGTCGAGGGTTCCGAAAGAGATCTCTGCTGTTTACAATGCGGCATCCCGATCGATCGGCAGGGATGAATTGAAAGATGCGGTGAAGGTATTCTATGTTGCATTTGCATTGAAATTGGATTTCGTTCAGGAAGAAAAAATTCGTCTGCAGCAGAACTATGATACAGCCCGCAGACTTTTTGCCGCGAACGATCTTGATTCACTCGGATGGTATCTTGAACAGTTCAGCAAAGAGAACAGGATCAGTCCGGCGTTCATTACTCTTGAGAATGAGACGCATCTTTCGGAGTTCTATCGTTCTGCCGGAAAGATCCATGCAGAACATTTTGCCGCGCTGAACTATGAGCATTCACATGCGGAAGAATATCAGACGGTCGTCACCGTGGAAATCGGAGGAGGAGCCGCGATCACCTCGCGAAGGATGTCTCCGGATCTGTATAAAACAGATTATGTCGATCAGGTCGACACGCTTATTGCTCGGAAGCAGCTCTATACGAACCAGCCGCAAACGACGGATATTATTCCGAATCTCTCGGTTTCAGTGAAACTGTTCGGTTCGTTTCATGCTGTTGTAAGTGCAGCATATCAAAAGACACGATTGACAGAAATGGGATTCCATTCGTCGGTAATGGATCTTGAGTTCTTTAATTCCGATTTCCTGGATGTTTCGATCGTGCGATATTCGCTTGGACTACGGTATCTTATTAGGAACAAAGTGGGCCTCCGTCCTTTTGTTGAAGCAGGCGCCGGAACGGCACACAGCAGATCCGAGTACAAAAAATTACTGGCAGTTTATCGATTCACGACATATGCTATGAATGTTTCAGAATGGACCCCATTCATCCAGCTTCACAGCGGAATGGAGTATGTTCCATCCGCACAAAGTAGTTTCATCTTTGCGGTAAAGTTCGGCGGAGAAAAATATCTGGGAACACCCAGGTATACCGGTGAATACTCGTTCTATCTCGGCGGAACGATCAATATTGTCATCTTATAATCATTATGAAAAAAAATATCACAGTCATCCCCGGCGACGGTATCGGACAGGAAGTTGTTGCAGGCGCACTGCGCGTGCTGAACGTGATCGGAACAACATTCAACCACACATTCGAATATCAGAACGCGCTTGCCGGCGGTTCGGCTCTTGATGCAACCGGCATTCCGCTTCCCGAAGAGACGCTGAAACTGGCGAAAGCAAGCGACGCGGTCCTGCTCGGCGCGGTCGGCGGACCGAAATGGGATTCGAATCCGCAGCACTTGAAGCCCGAACGCGCACTGCTTGGTCTTCGGAAAGAACTCGGACTCTACGCGAACATTCGTCCCGCAAAGATCTATTCGGCGCTTGTGGATGCATCGTCCTTAAAAAAAGAGATCGTCGACGGCGTGGACATCATTGTTGTCCGCGAACTGACCGGCGGATTGTATTTCGGCAAGCCGAGCGGATTCGAACAGCGGAACGGCGAAGAGGTCGGCTTCAACACGATGATCTATTCCGAATCCGAAGTGGTGAGGATCGCCGAATCGGCGTTCGAGATCGCGCGGAAACGGAGCAAGAAACTCTGCTCGGTTGACAAAGCGAATGTGCTGGAGACATCGCAGCTCTGGCGCAAGGTCGTGCTTCAGGTCGCGAAGAAATATCCCGATGTCGAACTTTCCCATATGTATGTGGACAATTGTTCCATGCAATTGATCCGGAATCCCAAGCAATTCGACGTTATTGTCACCGAAAACCTCTTTGGAGACATTCTGAGCGACGAAGCGGCGATGCTTACGGGTTCCATCGGAATGCTCGCCTCGGCCTCTCTGGGCGGCTCCGTAGCGATGTATGAGCCCGTACACGGCAGCGCGCCGGACATTGCCGGGCAGAATAAAGCAAATCCGATCGCGACCATCGCTTCTGTTGCGATGATGCTGAAGTATTCCTTCGATCTCGGTAAGGAAGCCGATGTGATCGAGAATGCGATCGAGCAGGTGCTGAGCAAAGGATTCCGCACGGGTGACATCTATACCGAAGGAATGACGCTGCTCGGGACGAAAGAGATGACGGAGAAGATCATCGAAAATATTTAAAATATTACCCATGTCATTCCCGCACGATTTTGGCGGGAATCCATGGATGCCCGATAGAAACACTCGGGCATGACAGCAGGATATACTGAAAGAAAAATCATGCTAACTATGAAATTCGGCGGAACATCCGTCGGTGATTTTCCGAGATTGCAGGAAGTTGTTGCGATCGTTAAAAAATTCAAACAGGAAGAACCCGTCGTTGTTGCATCGGCGATGGGAGGTTTGACGAATGTACTGCTCGATACAGCGCAGAAAGCGGTCGAACGGAAGACCGGTGAAGTGAACAATGCCATCGCCGCTATCCGCGACCGGCATCTGCAGATCGCGAATGCGATGATCCTGGATTATCCGCGCCGTGCTGCGCTCATTAAACAGCAGCAGGAATCCATCGACGAACTGGCAAATCTGTATCACGGCGTGGGTCTGCTCCGCGAACTCTCTCCGCGGTCGCTCGACGCCATCGCATCGTTCGGCGAGATCCTTTCCTGTATGCAGATCGCCGCGATCTTTGAAGAGAACGGTATCGCATCGCAATTCGTCGACGCACGAACGATCGTCCGCACGGATGATAATTACGGTGAAGCGGCTGTGGATTTTGCGTACTCCAATCCCAAGATCAATGATGCCCTCACACCGCTGGTGAAACAAGGGGTCGTCCCTGTCGTGACGGGATTTGTCGCATCAACGGAGGACGGCATCACGACCACCATCGGACGAAGCGGCTCTGATTATACCGGCTCCATCATCGGATCCGCGGTGAATAGCAAAGAGATCTGGATCTGGACCGATGTGGACGGAGTGATGACAGCTGATCCGAGAAATGTAAAGGGTGCTCAAGTGTTGTCGGAAATTTCCTACCGCGAAGCGGCGGAGATGAGTTACTTCGGTGCGAAAGTGATCCACCCCAAGACGATGGTGCCGGCGATCGAAAAGAAGATCCCGATACGCATCAAGAATACATTCAATCCCGAACATCCCGGCACGCTCATCTCGGCGGAACCGGACCACGGCGGAACATCGGCGAAGACGGTCACATCGATCGATAATCTAGCCATCATCGCCATAGAAGGGAACGGAATGATCGGTGTTCCCGGCGTTTCCGCGAGGATATTCTCCGCGCTTGCGCGCGCTCAGGTGAACGTGATGATGATCTCGCAGGCATCGTCCGAACACAATGTGTGCATCATCGTTCCGCGAAAGGATTGTGCTCAAGGGGTGAAGGTGCTCCGCGATGAATTCAGCATCGACATCGCAAAGAGGATCATCGACGACATCACGGTAAAGGAACCTGTTTCCATCGTCGCCGTCGTCGGCGAAGGAATGATCGGTTCAAAAGGAATTGCCGGAAAGACATTTGCCGCGGTTGCGCAGGCAGATGTGAACATCATCGCCATTGCACAAGGTTCATCGGAATTGAATATATCGTTCGTTGTGGAACAGGCGGATGCGAAAAAAGCGGTCCAGTCCGTTCACGACGCGTTCCACAAATAAAGAATAGAATAAATTCATCTGAATAACTGAGGTTACACAAATCAAATATATTGTTCATGGTGAGCATGGCGCAACCTTAACATATTGGTTCATCCTTCGGCGCATCCTTTCCCGAAGGGATTCCTTTGGAACAAAAAGCGAAGGATTTGCTCAGGATGAACATGGGAGTTGCGCCGCGCCGAACCATTTTTTACTAATCTAATTATTCTTTGCGGCTTAGCGTCTTTGCGAGAGAATGGTAAAAACAATGCAACACTATCAGAATATCAGCTGCTCCTATTACGACCGGCTTGAAGCATTTGCGACCCGGAAGGCGGAGTGCGTCATCATCTACAACGACGGCACAGAGAAGAACGAGACCGGCGTTATCGTCGATCTGTTCGCGAGTGATGGAGCGGAATATCTGAAACTTAACAGCGGGACGGTGATCCGTCTTGATCATCTTGTCTCCATCAACGGCCTTCCGGTCGGCAATAATGTCTGCTAATATGAATTCGATCTTAAAAAGTATCACATCGGGAAAAGAATATCCGCTCAACGAGGTCCGCTTTACATCGGATAACGGTGAACTGCTGGATGTCATCCACGACTTTGATTCCATCAAGAAGCAGGGCAATATTTCCCGTGAGCATCTTTCCACTAAACACTCTTCGCTGAACGGACAACCGAGCGGCGGCGTGTGGCATTTTAAGGATCTGGTCCTTCCTGATCTTCCCGAACAGAATGTTGTTTCGAAACAGGAGGGGAACACACGTCTCTACCGCAGCAAGAAGATCTCTTCGTGGCTGGGACTGAGCAAAGAGAAGTTCTTTCTGAAACATGAAGGAGAGAATCCGACCGGTTCATTCAAGGACCGTGGAATGACGGTGGCCATCACTCAGGCCAAAGCGTTGAACCAAAAAGCGGTCACCTGCGCATCCACGGGAAACACCTCCGCATCGCTTGCCGCATACGCGTCCGAAGCGGAAATGACGGGGCTTGTGCTGATCCCCAAGGGGAACGTCGCTGTCGGAAAGATCTCGCAGGCGCTGGCGTACGGCACAAAAACGCTGGTGGTGAACGGGGATTTCGATGACTGCATGCGTCTCATTCGAGAAGCGCAGGAGAAACTTGCCGCTTATCCGCTCAATTCCATCAATCCGTTCCGCCTTGAAGGACAGAAGACCATCATCTGGGAGATCCTCATTCAACTGAATTGGCAGATACCGGACTGGATCGTTTTTCCGGGAGGAAATCTCGGCAATACGAGCGCATTCGGCAAAGCGCTGCACGAGGCGAAGCAATTAGGATGGATCGACAAGATGCCGCGTTTCGCTGTGATCCAGGCGGAAGGTGCGAGTCCGTTCTACAAAGCGTTCAAGAATAATTTTGCACAGTTGACCCCCGAAAAAGCGGATACGATTGCCACCGCCATCAAGATCGGCGATCCGGTGAATTATACGAAGGCGGTCCGCGCACTGAAGTGGACAAACGGCATCGTTGAATCAGTGACGGATGAAGAGATCCTCGAAGCAAAAGCAGTGGTGGATGCCGCCGGTATCGGCGCAGAACCAGCATCGTGCGCAACAGTCGCAGGGATAAAAAAACTGATGGAGCGGGGAGAGATAAAATCCTCCGAATCTGTAGTCGGCATTTTAACAGGGAACATCCTGAAAGATCCGCAGGTGATCGTGGATTATCATTTTAACAGGAAGACGAAGCATGCTAATCCGCCGCATGATGTTGAGGCTAACATAGAAAGTATTAAGAACTTTTTATAATTAACCGCAAAGGCACAAAGACGCAAAGAGTTATGACAAACGAACAACTGAACGATTTGTCAAAGACAATACTCGATTCGTGTATCACCGTTCACAAAGAGATGGGTCCGGGCTTGTTGGAATCGATCTATGAATTGTGTCTGATCCGCGAACTTGAACAACGAGGCATAAAAGTAACATCACAAATATCGATCCCGCTGTTGTACAAAGGAACAGAGCTTTCAAAAGATTTTAGGATCGATATTTTAGTAGAGAATGAGATCATACTTGAAATAAAATCTGTTGAAATACTTTTACCTGTTCATGAAGCTCAGATCATCTCATATCTCAAGTTGTCAGATAAAAAACTTGGCTTCCTGATCAATTTTAATGTTTCATTGTTAAAGAATGGATTTAAGCGTTTTGTCCACAATTTTTGAATTCCTTGCGTCTTAGCGCCTCTGCGGTGAAAAATGTTCGTTGTGAACATTTCAATCTTTCAATCTTGCAATCTTGTAATAATATATGATTCAAATAAAAATTCCCTGCTCAACCTCCAATCTC
>JBMOHT010000070.1:0-17862 GCA_049317705.1 Bacteroidota bacterium
GGGAGCATCTGTCAGTTATCTTGAAGGATGCACAGCCCCGATGCGCGACGAGAATCAGCTGCATGCTGCCGTTGTTGAACTGGTAGCGATGGATAACGCCGAAGTGAAATACTCCACGGTCCAGAACTGGTATGCCGGTGATAAGAACGGCAAGGGTGGTATCTATAATTTTGTGACGAAGCGAGGAAAATGCGCCGGAGTGAATTCCAAGATCTCGTGGACACAGGTCGAGACCGGTTCGGCGATCACGTGGAAATATCCTTCCGTTATCTTACTCGGTGATAATTCCATCGGTGAGTTCTATTCCGTCGCTGTTGTGAACAACCGTCAAGATGCCGATACCGGAACGAAGATGCATCACATCGGAAAGAATACCCGCAGCACGATCGTCTCAAAGGGAATCTCGGCAGGACGCGGCAATAACACCTATCGCGGACTTGTCAGCATCGGCAAGAATGCAACGAACTCGCGCAACTACACGCAGTGCGACTCGATGCTTATCGGGAACAAATGCAGCGCTAACACCTTTCCGTATATTGAAGTGAGGAATTCTTCGTCGAGCGTTGAGCATGAAGCATCCACCTCCAAGATCGGTGAAGATCAGATCTTCTATTGCAAACAGCGCGGTATCAACACGGAGAATGCTATCTCGATGATCATCAACGGATTCGCGAAGGAAGTGTTCAAGAATCTGCCGATGGAATTCGCGGTGGAAGCACAGAAACTGTTGGGGATATCTTTAGAGGGAAGTGTTGGGTAACATCTCTCGCAAAGTCGCAGAGGCGCTAAGAATTTTTAATTAAATCAAACTTATCCCTAAAGGGAAGAACAACTAAAACGAAAAGAATTTTATGATAGAGATCAAAGACTTACACGCAAATGTAAATGGAAAAGAGATCCTGCGAGGGATCAATCTCACAGTAAAAGCGGGCGAAGTGCACGCGATAATGGGACCGAACGGTTCCGGAAAGAGCACACTTGCTCAGGTATTGTCCGGTCATCCGGCGTATGAAGTGACGAAGGGAAGTGTCACGTTCGAAGGTCAGGACCTGCTGGATATGGAACCGGAAGTGCGCGCACATGCAGGCGTATTCCTCGCATTCCAGTATCCCGTGGAAATTCCCGGCGTCAGCAACAGTTACTTCCTGAAGGCGGGACTGAACGAGATCCGCAAATCCCGAGGTGAAGAGGAGCTCGATTCCATGCAGTTCCTGAAACTCCTGAAAGAGAAGATGAAGATCGTCGAGATGGATGCAAGTTTCATCAACCGTCCCGTGAATGAAGGATTCTCCGGCGGCGAGAAGAAACGGAATGAGATCCTGCAGATGGCCGTGCTCGAACCGAAACTGGCGATCCTCGATGAGACTGATTCCGGACTCGACATCGACGCGCTGAAGATCGTTTCCACCGGCGTGAACAAACTGAAATCCCCGAAGAACGCAGCCATCGTTGTGACACATTATCAGCGTCTGCTGAATTACATCGTGCCGGATGTCGTGCACGTGCTGGTGAAAGGCCGCATCGTGAAAACGGGCGGAAAAGAACTTGCTATGGAACTCGAAGCAAACGGCTACGATTTCATCCGCGAAGAAATGCTGCAGTCAGCGTGATGGGAGAACAGAATATGACACACGAGTTCAATCATTATTTCACCGATTTCCAAAAATTCCAGAGCAACGGCGCTGCGAAAAGTCCATCGTGGGTGAACGACCTGCGTAAATCCGCGCTTGCGGATTTCGAGAAAAAAGGATTTCCCACAACGAAGCTTGAGGATTGGAAGTATACGAATGTTTCGGCGATCGCAAAGTCACCGTTCAATTACTCTTCAAAAGCCGGCACCGTCACCGCAGAGTTCGTCCGGTCTTTACTTGTCGGAGGGATAGAACAATACGTCATCACATTTGTGAACGGACATTATTCCCGGGAACATTCACAGCTGGAAGGACTTCCGACCGGTCTTGTGGTGAAGAATCTCATCGAAGCCTATACGACGCATAACAATCTCGTTGAAGAACATCTCACGAAATATGTACAGTATCAGAAGAACACGTTCACCGCACTGAATACGGCGTTCATCAACGACGGTGTGTTCGTTCATGTGCCGGAGAATCTTGAAGTGCTGAAGCCGATCACGATGCTGTTCATCTCAACAGAGACCAAAGGGGAACAGACAGCAGCGCATATCAGGAATCTGATCATCGCGGAGGAAGGTTCGATGGTCAATTTCCTCCACAGTTTCGTTTCTGCAGAGGAAGTGAATACGAATCTGACGAACATCGTCACAGAGATCGTTGCGAAGAAGAACAGTGCCGTTGAATTGGTGAAGGTGCAGCGCGAAAGTGAATCCGCATTCCATGTGGAGAACCTGTATGTGCATCAACATCGAGAAAGCAACATCCATGTATTCTCGCTGGCGGTCGGCGGTGCCATCGCACGCAATGATATGAGCGTGATCATCGACGGTGAATCGACCGAGTGCAATCTGAACGGACTTTATATCACCTCCGGCGAACAGCTGATCGACCATCACACGTTCATGCATCATATCCACCCGAACTGTCCCAGCCACGAGCTCTTCAAAGGGATACTGATGGACAAGTCCAGAGCGGTGTTCAACGGAAAAGTCTATGTCGAGCCCGAAGCGCAGAAGACCGATTCCAAACAGACGAACAGGAATCTTCTCCTGTCGGATGACGCAGTGGTCGACACGAAGCCGGAATTGGAGATCTTTGCCGACGATGTGAAATGCACCCATGGTGCTGCGGTCGGCGGAATGAATGAAACACATTCATTCTACCTGAAGACGCGCGGTATCTCCGAAGGAAGTGCACGCGGAATGCTGACGGTAGGATTTGCAGCTGAAGTGACACAAAAGATCAGGCATGAAGCACTGCGCCGTCATGTCGATACGATCGTTGTGGATCATTTACGGAAAAAATTCGGGACATCAAATCTTCCCGATATCGTTCACAGTTAGTAATTGGAGCGGACCGGTGTAACGGCCAGTCTGCCGAATGTATGACAGTCATAGAAAAAGAACTATCATTTGATGTTGCACAGGTCCGAAAGGATTTCCCGATCCTGACTCAGACGGTTCACGGAAAACCTCTCGTGTATCTCGACAATGCCGCAACGACACAGAAACCGAACGCTGTCCTTGATATTCAGAATATCTATTATCGTGAACAGAATTCGAACATCCACCGGGGTGTACACCGGTTGAGCGAACTCGCGACATTCGAATATGAGAAGGCACGCGGGAAAATTAAGAATTATATCAACGCGGCCGACAATAAAGAGATCATCTTTACCGCCGGAACAACTGCCGGGATCAATCTGATCGCGCAGAGTTTCGGTAAGACCTTCCTGAACGAGGGGGATGAGGTGATCATCTCGGCGATGGAGCATCATTCGAACATCGTTCCGTGGCAGATCATGTGCGAGGAGCGCAAAGCGAAACTGCGCGTGATACCGATGACGGATGACGGCGAATTGATCATCGAAGAATATCAGAAGATGCTCAATCCGAGGACGAAGATCGTCTCTGTTGTCTATGTTTCCAACTCGCTCGGCACTGTCAATCCTGTTAAGACACTCATCGATCTTGCCCATCAGAACGGTTCAAAAGTATTGATCGACGGAGCGCAGGCAGTCGCTCATATGAAAGTGGATGTGCGTGAATTGGATTGTGATTTCTTCGTCTTCTCAGGTCACAAACTGTTCGGTCCGACCGGTATCGGAGTGATGTACGGAAAAGCCGCACTGCTCGAACAGATGAAGCCGTATCAGGGCGGGGGAGATATGATCCTCTCCGTCACGTTCGAGAAGACGACCTACAATGATCTTCCGTACAAATTTGAAGCGGGCACACCGAACATCGTCGGCGGTATCGGACTCGGTGCTGCGATCGATTATGTGAATACCATCGGACTTGATGCGATCAATCACTACGAACATGAACTGCTGTCGTACGGAACGAACCTGTTGAAGAACATCGACGGTGTGCGGATCATCGGCACAGCTAAAGAAAAGGCGAGCGTGCTTTCATTTGTGATGGAACATGCGCATCCGCATGACATCGGCACGATCCTGGACAGCGAAGGGATCGCTGTTCGCACCGGTCACCACTGCACACAGCCGGTGATGCAGCGGTTCGGGATCCCCGCAACAGCCCGCGCATCACTTTCATTCTATAACACGAAAGAGGAACTCGATGTGCTCGTCCGTGGTATCGAAAAGGTGAAGGAGATCTTCGGATGAGCGAATTGAACGAACTGTATCAGCAGCTCATCCTCGAGCACAACAAGAGTCCGCGCAATTTCAAGAAACTCGAAGTGTTCACGCATGATGCGGATGGTTATAATCCTCTCTGCGGCGATCACTATCACATCTGGCTAAAGCTGGACGGTGAGACGATCTCGGATATCGGATTCCATGGAAGCGGATGCGCCATCTCTAAATCCTCGGCGTCGATGATGACTGCGGCTATCAAGGGGAAGAAGATCGCCGAAGCGAAGGACCTGTTCGAGAAATTCCATTCGGTGATCATGACGAAGATCGGCGATGAGATCCCCGAGGAGAAGATCGAAGAACTGGGAAGCCTGGGGGCATTGGCGGGAGTGAGAGAATTTCCGGCGCGTATCAAATGTGCGAGTCTTTCATGGCATGCGTTCAACGCCGCTCTGAATCAGTCAGCGCCGACCGTTTCGACCGAGCAGGAAAAGAATTATTAACCATCGTAACTGTTAATGTTTTCGGATATGTCATTCCCGCACGCTTTTGGCGGGAATCCATTGAAGTGGATGCCCGATAGGATCATTCGGGCATGACAATTTAATGATTGGCAATAAAATAAAATTAAATTCATCAACAAATCAGCATCGTATGGAAAACCAACAACCTCCCAATTTCTTACCACAGTCACAACCGGCCGATCAGCCGCAGCAGATGAGCACGCTGGAAAAGATGATCATCAAAGAACAGGTGACGGAGCAGATCCGCACGGTGTTCGATCCGGAAATTCCGGTCAACATCTTTGAACTTGGTCTTGTGTATGACGTTACGGTGAACGACCGCGGGCTCGTGGATATCACTATGACGCTTACCTCACCCGCATGTCCTGCCGCTCAGTCCATTCCTGTGGAAGTAAAACAGAAGTCCGAACTCGTCAAAGGAGTGACGGAGGCGAATGTGAACATCGTCTGGGAACCGCGATGGGATATGAGTATGATGACCGAAGAAGCACGTCTTACTCTTGGAATGTAATACTATGGAAACGAACAGAAGAGAATTTCTGAGAACATCGTCATCGCTGCTTGCCGGTACACTGGCTGCTGCGGTGACCGCATCCGCATTTGACACGAATTCATTCAATCAATCTCAACAAAAGGAGAAACACACCATGGCACACGAACTCGCCCCGTTACCGTATGCATTCGACGCTCTCGAACCGTACATCGATGCAAAGACAATGGAGATCCATCACGGAAAACATCATGCAACCTATGTGACGAATCTGAACAATGCGTTGAAAGAGTATGCAGATCTGCAGTCCAAATCCGCTGTCGAACTGATCTCGAATCTGAACGCTGTTCCCGAAGCGATCCGCGGTGCGGTCCGCAACAACGCCGGCGGACATGTGAACCACACGATGTTCTGGCAGCAGCTGAAGAAGGATGTCGCATTCCCGGCTTCCAGCGCATTCGGAACTGCATTGACCTCAACATTCGGAACACTTGATGCATTCAAGGAACAGTTCAACAAAGCAGGACTCACACGCTTCGGTTCCGGCTGGGCATGGCTCATCGTTGACGGCGGAAAGCTCGTCATCACCTCCACACCGAATCAGGACAGTCCGATCATGGACGGCAAGAAGCCGATCCTCGGAGTGGATGTGTGGGAGCATGCATACTATCTGAAATATCAGAACCGCCGTGCGGATTATCTCGGCGCCATCTGGAGCGTTATCAATTGGGATGATGTTGCTGCACGTTTCGATCAGGCATCCAAATAATCTATCATCAGCCGTCCTAAGGAATTCTTTCGGACGGCTTTTTTATTCTATGTCCTTTCCCGAACAACCGTCTGAAATACTGCCGCTCTTTCCGCTGAATGTGGTCCTATTCCCGCAGTCGCAGCTGCATCTGCATATCTTCGAGGAACGATACCGCACGCTCATCAGTGAATGTATCACCTATGATTCGTCGTTCGGCATCAATCTCATCCATGAACAGGATGTCAGGACGATCGGCTGCACCGCCAACGTGAAAGAGGTGGTGAAGAGATATGAAGACGGGAAAATGGATATCATCGTTGAAGGACACCGGCGGTACACACTCCACAACTTTGTGGAAGCGCCGCATCCGTATTTTTCCGGAAGGATCTCCTGGCTGGATGATGTCGCAGAAGATGTCGATGAAGCGTTACGGATGCATGCAGTAAAGCTCCATAATCAATTCGTGAAAGTGGTCTTCACCGGGATCGTTCAGCTCGTCGATCCGCATGATGTTCGGAAGTCCCGCTCGTTCCATCTCGTGCAGAAATCCGGAATGGAACTGCTGCAGCGCCAGGTGTTCCTTGCGATGAATTCGGAGAACAACCGTCTTCGTTTTCTAGTGCAGCATCTCGAGTCCGTGCTTCCCCTGCTGCTATCGAAACGAACGGTGGAGGAGATGGCGAAGAACGACGGTTACGTTCAGGAGTGAACTGCACGAAATCAGTCCGTTTCCGCAGAAAAATGTTGCTTTCAATTTTCCACTTCGTTAAGTTAGTAACGCAATGGAGGAGATGTTGACCGAGGTCAAGAAGATACCATCGCTGCTGAAGTTCGAGATCGAGGAACTTCCCATAGAGATTGAACATCATTACTGGAACTTTTGCGTGAATTGCGGGACGCAGATGGACAGCCGCAAGTGCAAACTGTTCTGTCCAAAATGCGGATTCTATCATAACTGCAGTGAACCATAATCAAATACTAAAGGAGTCGTTGTGAACAAAAAAGGACTACGTGCCACGAAGAAGCACCGCAAGAAACGCGCAAAGATGAAAGCAAAAGCAAAGGCACTGCGCGCCAACAAAAAAGCGCAATAAGCCCGAGATCGTGAACCCGCACATGTTGCGGGTTTTTTATTATGTGTCGTTTCAGAACAATTTTACTGCAAAGACGCTGAGACGCAAAGATCGTATGTTGATAATTGTTTTGCGCCTTAGCGTCCTTGCGAGAGTCTAATAATACTTTATTCTTGATCTCCGCAGGATTCCTTTGCTTCTGCATCAAGGTTTCGATATTTTCACATAATGAACAGAGCGGAAATGACATCACCGGTCCATAAATCACGCTTTGCACAATGCGTGATCGGAAAACGAAGGTTTGATTTCACCTCACGGACCTTCATTATGGGGATACTGAATGTCACCCCCGATTCGTTCTCGGACGGCGGGAAATTCACCTCAGTCGATTCTGCAGTGAAATATGCGCTGGGAATGATCGAAGAGGGAGCCGATATCATCGATATCGGCGGGGAATCGACCCGTCCTAAAGGGGTCTATGGTGAGACACATTCCGTTTCTGTTGACGAGGAATTGAAAAGGGTCATTCCCGTCATCGAAAAGCTCGCTTCATTGACCGATATTCCGATCTCCATCGATACAACGAAATCCGTTGTTGCGGATGCAGCGTTGAACGCCGGTGCGGGTATGGTGAACGATATCAGCGGACTGAAATTCGATCCTCGGATAGCAGAAGTTACAGCCAAACACAATGCTGCACTTACCGTGATGCATATTCAGGGGACACCCGAAACGATGCAGGTGAACCCGTATTATTCGGATGTTGTGGCTGAAGTGAAAGAAGAACTGGAGCGTTCAGTTTCAGCAGCACGGTCCGCCGGTGTAACAACGATCATCATCGATCCCGGAATTGGTTTCGGAAAGAATCTTGAACACAATTTGAAACTGCTGAAGCACTTGAAAGAATTTGATTCACTCGGACTTCCGATCCTGGTCGGAACATCGCGCAAAGGATTCATCGGAACCATCCTCAATGCACCGGTCGATCAACGGCTGGAGGGAACTGCTGCAAGTGTCGCCGTTTCCATTATGAACGGTGCAAATATCGTCCGCGTTCACGATGTAAAAGCAATGAAACAGGTCGCACTCGTCACGGATGCGGTCATGAAGAGCAGATAAATGGAATTATTTCACGTAGGATTCTTATCGGTTACCATCGTGGATATCGTAGATATCCTCCTGGTCGCGTTCATTTTCTATGAACTCTACCGCGGTATGCGCGGTACGATCGCCGCGCAGATCCTCGTCGGCATGATCATCATCGGAATCCTTTCGCTGGCGGCGCAGATGCTGGATATGAAAGCGACGGGATGGATCCTGCGGACCCTTGCGGATATCTGGGTGATCGCGTTCATCATCATCTTCCAGCCTGAGATCCGCCGAATGCTCTCTACGATCGCGCGCAACCGGCTCGTCCGTATCTTCCTGCGCCTGAATGTCACCGAATCCATCGAAGAGATCTCCGCCACCGCACTCGAACTCTCCAAAAAGAAACAGGGAGCGCTCATCATCATTGCTCGCGGCACAGGAATGAAATCCTTCACCGAAACAGGTGTCACACTCGGAGCACAGGTCAGCCGCGCATTGCTGCTCTCCATTTTCAATCCGCGTTCGCCGCTGCATGACGGTGCGGTGATCATCAATGACCGTATCGTTGAAGCTGCCAGGTGTACATTGCCGCTGTCTCAGACGAACCGTATCGGTGACCTTTCATTGGGAACGCGCCATAGAGCAGGACTCGGCATCACCGAACAGAGCGATGCGGTTGCACTGATCGTCTCAGAAGAGACGGGAGCGATCTCCATCGCCGACAACGGCGAACTCTTCTATAAGATATCGGTGAAGGATCTGAGAAGGGAACTTCGAGAGAGACTTGTCCTCTCCGTTCAGCGCACGGTGCAGAACGTGAAGGAGGCAATCCGTCCGCAATAATGAATACCGCCGTACTGATCCCTGCATATAATGCCGCACAGTCGCTCTCAGAAGTATTGGAACGGACCCAAAAAATCATCCCGATCAGTTCTATTATCGTGATCGACGATGGTTCCACCGATGCAACTAAGCAGATCGCGGAAAAGAGCGGTGCGGTAATTCTGCCCCATGAAAAGAATCTGGGAAAAGGAGCAGCACTTCAGACTGGATTCGATCATGCACTGAAAAATGGATTCGATTCCGTGATCACGATGGATTCCGATCTGCAGCATCAGCCGGAAGATATTCCCCGGTTCCTAACGCATCACGAAGTGACCGGATGCGATGTCATCATGGGAAGCAGACTCCATAATACGAAAGGGATGCCGTTCCATCGGTTCCTTTCCAATACCATCACTACAGGATTAGTGAAAGCGAGGACCGGCGCGGAGATCACGGACAGTCAATCGGGTTTTCGTTTCATTCACCGACGTGTTCTGGAGAATGTTCAACTGACAACGGCGGGATTCGAAGCGGAGACAGAGTTCCTGATAAAAGCAGCGGCACGGAAGTGTTCGTTCGGATCCATTCCGATCGACACGATCTATGCCGGTGAAAAAAGCAGCATGACGCATCTTACAACAACGGTCAATTTTATTACAGTGTTATTGAGACAATATTGATATGGGAAGATTTGATACAGAACGAAAAGAATTGATCGAGGTCCTTCGCGGAAAAGGGATCACCGACGAGACCGTCCTGACAGCGATGTCCAGAGTTGAGCGTCATCTGTTCGTCGATCCGATGTACATCAACAAAGCGTACGATGACAATGCTCTGCCGATCGGAAGTCTGCAGACGATCTCGCAGCCGTATACCGTTGCGTTCATGACGCAGTCACTCAAATTGAACAAGGATATGAAAGTGCTGGAGATCGGGACCGGTTCCGGTTATCAGGCCGCGGTGCTTGCAATGATCGGATGCAGGGTCTTCACGATCGAACGGCATATCAGTTTGCTGAACAATGCCCGCAAGATCCTCGAAGGATTGAATCTCCGCATCGTTGCCAAAGGGGGGGACGGAACGATCGGCTGGAGTGAACATGCTCCGTACGATGCCATCATCGTCACAGCCGGTGCACCGAATGTCCCTGATTCATTGGTGAACCAATTGAAAGAGGGAGGACGTCTCGCCATTCCTGTCGGAGGACGCGATGCGCAGCAGTTGGTGATCGGTACCAAGACCAATGGAATACTGGAAAAACAGATCGTGGAAGGATTCAAGTTCGTTCCGCTGATCGGAAAGAATGGATGGAATTGATTCGGATGATATTCCGTTTCGGCGGATTGTTCCTGATGGCGGCGGTACAGATACTCACTGCTCAGAAAGCGGATGTGCGCGGTATTGTTGCGGACAGTGCGACCGGCGAAAAGATACCATATGCGACCATCACCGTCATCGGAACGACGCGCGGTGCGGTGACGAATAATAACGGATTCTATCTCATTGCTAACCTTCCTCACGGCACCTATCAGGTGATCGCAACAACGCTCGGTTACGAAGCATCGGCAAGGAATATCACCGTCCGCGGTAAAGAACCGATGACGCTAAATTTCAATCTGGTCTCCCGTCCTGTAGAGGTGAACGAGGTCGTGGTGACGGGCGGACGAAAAAGGGAATTGGAAGAGATCAGTACAAGTGTGCATGTGCTGGACCAGCGTGAATTGCAGAAGGTTCCGGTCGCGGCGCAAGGGGACCTGTTCCGTTCCATTCAGATCATTCCCGGCATCGTCTCGTCGGCGGATGTCAGTTCGAAATTCTTTGTCCGCGGCGGAGCCGGGGACCAGAATCTGATCTACTTCGACGGCATGAAGATCTACAATCCGTATCATGCATTCGGAATTTTCTCCATCTTCGATCCCGACATCATCAAATCGACCGAAGTATACACCGGCGCATTTCCTCCCGGGTACGGCGGACGGCTCTCGTCCGTGATCAACATCGGCTCAAGGAACGGAAGCACAACGGGGATCCACGGCGGAGTTGCCGCGAATTTTATTTCGGGAAAGGTCAATCTCGAAGGTCCGCTGCCGAACAACAACAGCTGGATCATCAGTGCGCGGAAATCGCTCTTCAACGATACGTTCAAGAAATTCCTCAATAACCCGCCGCCGATCTCGTTCTATGATCTCTTCGCGAAAGCGAATTTCGGCGGGAGTGAATACGGACGCTACAGTGTTCAAACATTCCTCAGCGGGGATGACGTACTTTCACCGGATGTGACACAGGCGGACCATCGGTGGAGAAGCACATCGTTCGCGCTCACAATCTCGGACCTGATGGAGAACAGGATCTATTTCGATGCGGCGGTCTACGGCAGTAATTTCAGTATCACGAGGGATGCAAAGCAGTCCACGGTCATCCGGAATGCCGAGTCACGGATCAGCGATGGCGGGATCAGAGGAGAACTGACGATCTATACTGAATCAAAGGACCTGTATTTTCTCGGATTCGATGTGAATGTTCCCAGATATAATTACACATTCGTCAATTCAGCGAATACAAGCATCACTGTCGACGAAACGAGCATTGAAACATGGGCCTGGTTCAGGTATCAATTGAATTTTGAACGGCTGAAAGCTGATCTGGGCGTCCATTCGGATGTGATATCACTGGTGAATGGACGCAGTATCAAGACCGTGCTGCAGCCGAGAGCGAATATCAGTTATCTTTTCGAGACGGACTGGAGAGTGAAATTTTCCTACGGCATGTTCTCACAGAATCTCATCACACTCACGAACGAGGATGATATTGTTTCGCTCTTCGAAGCGTGGATCTACATTCCGGAGAAGCTCGAACCTGAGACCGCCACGCATTACATCGCAGGGATCAGCGGAAATATCTTCGAAGAATTGTCCTTGGATTTCCAGACATACTATAAAGATTACACCTCGCTCGTCGTCTACAACCGCGAGAAGAAATTCTATACGGATCCGGATTACATCAACGGGAAAGGGAAGTCCTACGGATTCGAGACATTGCTGCGGTATCAGTACTCGTTCCTCGATCTCTATCTGGCCTACACGCTTGGGTGGACCTCAGTGAGTATCAACGATTTTACCTACTCGCCGCGGTATGACCGGCGCCATACGCTCAATCTGTTGAACATCACGCATTTGTCCAGTGATGTCGATCTTTCATTCCGTTGGGAACTCGGCAGCGGTTATCCGTTCACGCAAACCGAAGGATTCTACGAACGGCTCTCACTGAGCGATCTTGGACGATCATCATTCCTGAACGATCAAGGGAAACCATATTCCATACTCGGCGAGAAGAATGCGGCACATCTACCGACCTATCACAGACTTGATGTAACGGCAACATACAAATTCGTTCTTTCACCCGTAAACGGAAATGTCGGTATCAGTCTGGTGAATGTCTATAACAGTAAGAATATCCTCTACTATGACCGGAAGACTTTGCAGAAGATCACGATGCTGCCGTTCCTCCCGACAGCATTCGCAAAGGTGGAGTTCTAGCATGAAAAAATTATTCCTTCTTGTTATTGTGTTGATGTGCGGATGCTCTGAGGATTTCAGTCCGAACGGTGAATATGTGCCGAAACTGATCGTGTATGGTGTGATCGATGGGAATTCATCAATGCAACTCATCAGGGTCTATTCAACATACAGTCCGGACCTATACGATCCGTTGAGACCGGCTCCGAATACGACCATCGCTAATGCAACAGTAAGAGTGAATGAAGGGACCTCTACATATCTCTTCCATGATACGGACATCACTGTTTCAGGAACGTCAGGAAACCGTTCAATCCACGCATACGTGAATTATTCACTGCTCCCTGTCGGGTCGAAGAATTATTCTCTGAAGGTATCAGCGCCGGGATATGATACGGTGAAGAGTTCCTTCAAAGGATTGACCGACGGTGACATTCTTACCACTGCTTCACTCTTTTCGAAACCGGGAACGGAGAAGGTCCTACCGGTACGAATTTCGATGGGACTGAACTCCATTGCATATCTTGTAACAATCGCATTTGAATACAGAGTGGGGAATGAGTCAACATTGCGGCGGAGGGAAGTTCCCAGTTCCGTCATTAGGAATGCTGACGGTGACGTGACAAAGAAGATCTATCCATCACTGGTCTACCGGAATACGACCATGGCTGCGCCGTATGTCTATGAGACCGTGAATTTTGATGTTGATGCGTATCTGCTGACGGCTTCAGACATTAAAGCTGAATTCGGTTCTTCCGCTGTGCTCATTCGGACGATCGTTACTATGAAACAATTCGATACGAATCTCTACACATATTTCAGTATCGCCAATGCATTCGGCAGCACCGCTACGTTGAGACTCGACGAACCGGATTATACGAACATCTCCAACGGATTCGGCGTCTTCGGGATGATGAATTCACTGGAACGTTCTTACGGCACGCCGTCGGGAACCAAATGAACAATCATCTTCCAAACGTGATCGTTATCGCGGGTCCTACCGCTTCGGGAAAGACCTCGCTCTCTCTTGCCGTCGCCGAATTGATACCTGCGGAGATCGTATCCGCAGACTCCCGTCAGATATTCAAACATCTTACGATCGGAACCGCCAAACCGACAGTGGATGAACTGTCCAAAGCACCGCATCATTTCATCGATATACTGCAGCCGGATCAGAGATTCAATGCAGGCGATTTTCAGGTGCAGGGACGTGAATGTATCTCCGGTATTCTTTCCCGGGAAAGACTTCCGATCGTGACCGGTGGAACCGGACTCTATGTACAGGCGGTCGTGGACGGATTCTTTGAACAGCCGGGAATCTCCGGTGAGGTCCGCTCGCAACTTGAGCAGCGTCTGGAACAAGAAGGGAAGGATGCACTCTATCGCGAACTGCAGTCCGTCGATCCGCGCTCCGCACGTTCCATGGATGCATCGAAATACCGCAGAGTGATCCGGGCGCTCGAAGTGTTCCATGAAACGGGGAAACCGATCTCTCAGCACCATCAGGAACATACGGTCGAACCGGTCTACAATGCACTTTTCTTCGGCTTGGATTGGGACAGGGCTGTTCTGTATGACCGGATCAACCGGCGAGTGGAAACAATGCTGAGCGATGGATTCATCGAAGAGGTGGAGAAGATCCGTTCCATGGGATTCGACGACCGCTTCCAATCATTGCAGACTGTGGGATATAAAGAAGCGTTCGCATTCCTCCGCAAAGAGATCACAAAAGAACGGATGATCGAACTGATGAAGCAGAATACCCGCCGTTTTGCAAAACGGCAGTTGACCTGGTTCCGCAGGGAAGAGCGGATGAAATGGTTCAAAATATCCGCTGAAGATCAACTTCCGATCATTGCACGGCAGATCGCGGATTCAATTCAGTCCGGCTTGCAGGTAAAATAGCTTTTTTATTTCCGCTCTCTTTTCGGTATATTACACCTATGCAAGTACAGATCCATACGTAACGACCTCCATCCGTCACCCCGCTGACTGCATCCGCAGTCGTTTCATCCGTTATTTCATTCAGTTCAATATCACCAACACAGCATACGACCATGAGCATTTTGAAACAAATTCAAAATCGAAAGACCTTTGCCATTATCAGTCACCCTGACGCGGGGAAAACTACGCTGACGGAAAAACTCCTTCTGTATGGAGGTGCTATCCAGATCGCCGGCGCGGTGAAGTCCAACAAGATCAAGAAAACGGCGACATCGGATTTTATGGAGATCGAGAAAC
The DNA here is from genome assembly GCA_049317705.1 of Bacteroidota bacterium. GTDB lineage: Bacteria > Bacteroidota > Ignavibacteria > UBA10030 > UBA8401 > UBA8401. Next base: position 14,739 of record JBMOHT010000070.1, read on the forward strand.
AGCGCGGTATCTCCGTTTCAACATCGGTGATGACTTTCTCCTACAATAATTACACGGTGAACCTTCTTGATACTCCCGGCCATAAGGATTTTGCGGAAGATACCTATCGGACTCTTACGGCAGTGGACAGCGTCATTTTGGTGATCGATTGTGTGAAAGGCGTTGAAGAGCAGACGGAGAAACTGATGAATGTCTGCCGTATGCGCAATACACCCGTGATCGTGTTCATCAATAAACTGGACCGTGAGGGACGCGAGCCGATCGAATTGTTGGACGAGATCGAGGAAAAACTCAATATCCAGGTCCGGCCGCTCTCATGGCCAATGGGCATTGGATCAAATTTCAAGGGAGTATTCAATATCCATCAGAACACGTTCAATTATTTCACGGCGAACAAACAACGTGTGGAAGAGGATGTGGAATCATTCGACGGTGTGGATGATCCAAAATTGCAGGACCAGTTCGGTAAGCAGGCAGTCGCTTTGAAGCATGATATCGAGCTCATCCGCGGTGTCTATCCCGAGTTCGATGTTGATGATTATCTAGCCGGAAATTCCGCCGCGGTCTTCTTCGGAAGCGCGCTGAACAATTTCGGCGTGAAAGAGCTCCTGGAAACATTCGTGAAGATCGCTCCTGCTCCGCAGCCGCGCGAGACAACGAAAGGACTCATTGAACCGATGAGTGATAAGTTCTCAGGATTTGTTTTTAAGCTCCATGCGAATCTCGATCCGCGTCACCGTGACAGGATCGCATTCCTGCGCATCTGTTCCGGAGTGTTCGAGCGGAACAAATTCTATTATCACGTCCGGCTCAAACGCGAATTGAAGTTCGCGAATCCTACTTCGTTCATGGCGCAGGATAAGAATGTCGTTGATGTAGCATATCCGGGAGATGTGATCGGTCTGTATGATTCCGGGAACTTCAAGATCGGTGATACGCTGACGGAAGGGGACCAACTGATGTATAAAGGGATCCCGACATTCTCACCCGAGATCTTCAAAGAACTGCAGTTGACCGATCCGTTCAAATCGAAACAGCTGGAGAAAGGCATTCTGCAGTTGACCGATGAAGGTCTCGCGCAGGTATTCCTGCAGAATCAAGGGAATCGCAAAGTTGTAGGCACGGTCGGTGATCTTCAATTCGATGTGATCCAATACCGTTTGGAAAATGAATACGGCGCGCCGTGTCTCTTCCGTCCGCTCAGTCTGTATAAAGCGTCCTGGGTTCAATATGAGAAGGAATCGGATATTGAATGGCTCAAGACCATCCATCCCGGTTCGATCTTCTTTGATAAGCATTCGAATCTTGTCTATATCTCTGAATCAAAATACGCGCTCCAACGTGCGATCGACAACAATCCCAAAGCGAAGTTCCTCTTTAGTATAGAGCATAATACGGAGACGCATGAAATGGGTGAGGAATAAGCAGGACGGAGTTTGATCGTTTTTGGAGAGTGTAATTGCGGATGAGATTACGCGAGTGTAAAATAGAACGCCGCAAGGAATCCGACGATCGTTGCAAGACCGACCTCAGCTCCGCCGTCCTCGTACGCTTCGGGCATCATCACTGATGCGACCATGGCGAGGATTCCTCCGCCGGCTAACGCTTCCACAAGGGTGATGACCTCCGGAGGGGCATTAAGTAGAAAGACATTCCCGATCACTGCTGCAACTATTCCCGCTGCGATCAAGCTGAACCACAATGTGAAGATCTTCGATCTCGTATAACCCGCTTCGATCATGTTCATGGAACTTCCGATCGATTCGGGAAGATTCGAGAGGAACACTGCGAGCAGGAATGTGAATGAGTATGTATCAAGGGAGAAGAAGCCCGCACCGATGATGATCGATTCCGGGATCGTATCCATCATCACTCCAAGAAAAAGAGCGAGCGGATTTCCGGTGACGACACTTTTTTTCATGTAGGTCAACTCTTCCGCGCGCGACAGTCTTCGGATGTTCGCCGAAGCGACCTTTCGCCAATGCTCAGTGTTCACTGTATCGCGGAGATTCTGAACATTCTGCAGAATTCTTTTTGAGTTGAGCTGTTCGACTGCCTTCCTGAGTCCCGGCGAGATCTCCATCAATGCATCGAACTGTTCTTTTCCGATCTTCAGAAGGTGAGTCTCTCTCTTTGCCACAGCTGTTGCCGTCCTTGTATCGCTGTGCAGCAGCGCCATCTCTCCGAACGATTGTCCTGCTCCAAGTGTAGCGATCACATGCTTTTCATTCCCGGCACCGGCGATGATCTCGATCTCACCATCATCAATGAAATATAATGCATTCCCTTCATCTCCTTGACGGAACAGGATCTCACCCGCAATAGCGGTGACCGGTTCGATGCAGGTGAGAACACCTTCCATCTCTTCCGGCGGCAAAGAACGGACCAATTCAACTTTTGCAAGACGGTTAAGCACAACGGATGAATCCGCCCGTTTTTGTTTAAGGTAATAGAATTTCGCAAGTGCGGGATGACGGATGGCGGCCCCTTTATTCTCAAGCCATTTGTTCACAAGATAATAGACGAGTCCGCCGATGATGAATCCGAATGCGACCCAGGTCCATGCTTCGATCCCTGAGAAGAGTGCGTGGTCGGTCAGCCGGCGTGCGCCTTTCAGCGCCAGTTCGATCGCGAGTGCCTGGATCAAGGCACCGGTGCCGAATGCCATGATGATCGCATTGGTCCGCTGAGTCGGTTTTGCATAAACACCGATGAATGTGCCGATCACCATGGAGACGAGGGAGAGTGCGGCAAGCGCTGCGGCAATGAGGACACGGGTGATATCGAAATTCGTGAAGTCCATAAAAGGTCGATTCAATATAAAAATATTCTGATTGAGTGGTAATTAAATTTGTGTCCTTTTTTGTTCTCCTCCGAGATTGTTGAAAATATATTTTGTCGGGAAAATTGAATTTCGTATATTGGTGGACGATTCAAGGTGAGTTGGCAGAACGGTCCCGCTGAAAAGCGCGGGATCTCGTCCCAACAAAGAACGTTGGGACTCGACTATTGCTTCGTATTTTTTTGGTGAGTTGGCAGAACGGCTATTGCACCAGTCTTGAAAACTGGCATCCGTAAGGATTTCTGGGTTCGAATCCCAGGCTCACCGCAAGTGTATTCCGTG
>JBMOHT010000071.1:0-17448 GCA_049317705.1 Bacteroidota bacterium
GTGCTGAATGCCATGCTGCACCGATCGGTTCCACTAAACAGGAACAGCAATTCGTGGACAATTATATCATCCCAAACAAAGAGATCCCATGGAAGATCTATTCCCGTCAACCGGACAATGCGTTCTTCGCTCACTCGCCGCATGTAACGATCGGCGAGATGAAATGCGAAGAGTGTCACGGACCGCACGGTTCATCGGAATCGGTGAAACCGTATCAGGAGAACAGAATCTCGGGATACAGCAGGGACGTCTGGGGGGTCAGCATTTCCGGTTTCCAATCGGAATCGTGGCAGGGAATGAAAATGTCGAAATGCATCACATGCCATACGGAACGCGGCCGTAAAGACGGCTGCATCGCATGTCATAAATAACTTTCACTGAATTTTACGGACGACACATTCATGGCACAATCAATTACACGAAGAGATATCCTCAAACTCACCGGCGGCGGTATCCTTGGCGTCATCCTCTCCCCGCTTCCTTGGAAATTACTGGATGATTCTGCCATCTGGACACAGAATTGGGAACGGACACCGAAGCTTGCACACGGTCCGGTCTCGGCTGTATTCAACAACTGCACACTGTGCAATGCAGGATGCGGTTTAAGAATGAAATGCGTTGAAGGCAGACCATACTATATAAATGGTGTGAATTTGCATCCTTTCACTCACGGCTCACTCTGTGCACGGGGAATTTCCGGTCACCACATGGCGCATCATCCGCTCCGCATCATTCATCCGCATACGTTCACTGGTAAAGATCAGCAGAGCAGAATGTCAGCGGTTTCATATTCCGATGCAGTATCGGCTGTTGCGCAGAAGATCCGCAATGCAAAAGGAAGTGTTGCTGTTCTCGATCAGCATCCGACCCGCGCAATTTCGGATGTGTACAAACAATTCCTTAAACAGACGAAGAATGGATTATTCCTGACCAATCCATCCAACGAAACTGCTACGCTCGATGCGATTTCTTCAATGCTCGGAAATCCGAACATTGAATTCGGTTATGATCTGGAGAATACAAAACTGCTTCTCTCCTTCGGCGCTCCGTTATTCGACGGCTGGGGAATTCCCGGCAAGATGAATGCTCTTCGGAATGCGAAGAACTGCAAATTCATTCAGGTGGACAGTCACTGTTCATTTACCGCAATGCAGGCGAATGAATGGATCTCCATCAATCCAGGGACAGAAAAGGTTCTGGCGTTGGCTATTGCAAACGTCCTTCTGCACGAAAAGCTTGTTAAACAGTCTGTGGTAAGAACCATCAGCGATCTTACTTCAATCGCTTCTTCAGTAAAAGATGTCACTCCCGAAACGGCATCATCAATAACAGGAATATCGGCATCGGCAATACGCATTCTTGCACAGGAACTTGCATCGGCTGAATCGGCGATCATCCTATCAGGCGCAGATCCCGGCGGCGGACCGTTCGACAGTGAGACAGAACGCGCTATCGCATCTTTGAATCTTCTCATTGGCAGTGTAGGAAAAACCGGCGGAATCGTAGCAAAGAATACACTTCCCGGCAGAGACCAAAGTGTTGCAACAACAGCGTGGACGGCAATACCGGATCATTCCATTGAAGTGCTGATCGTTGACTCGTTGGACTCAGGGTATGCCGTTCCATGGAATCTTCTCGAACAAAAACTTGTGAGTTCAGGACGCTGCATCGTGAGTCTCTCTCCTATTCTCACTGAGATCTCCGCACATGCAGATTATCTCATCCCAGCACCGGGTAATTTCGAATCATTGTTGGAAGTTCCTACTGCTCAAAGCAATAGCGTAAGAACGTTCGCACTTTCTGTTCCCGTTATCACCCGTCAGGAGAATTGTGTTGAACCGATCGAGGTGATAAAAGAATTATCGAATCAATTATCATTCGTGCAGGAAATTCCGACACAAGAAGCATCGCTGAAGCAATCTGTCGAAGCGATCCATGCAGGTAAACGAGGATCGGTCTTCACATATGCTGAACAGCAGACCAAATCCATTACGGACTACTCATCTGCGGATGATCTGTGGAATGCACTACTTCAAGGTGCAGTGTGGATGGATGAAGCGGCCAAACAACATTCCTTCTCGCATTCAACGATTTCGATAACAACTGTTTCGCTTCCTTCTGAACAGAATGGTGAGTTATTACTGACAGCTCATGGATGGAAAGGAACAACATCAGTATCACAGATGTCACCGATCATGAGCAAACTGTTCCAGGAATCAGAACTTCGTCCCTCGAACGGAACGGTCTCTCTCCATCCTGAGACGGCAGCAAAACTTGGATTCAAGAAATATGAATACGCCACTCTCTCCACTAAGAACGGAATGCTGACGGTGAAGATCACAATCGATCCGACCGTACGTCCGAATGCGGTTAAAGCATCGATCGGTCCTCTGCCGAACGGTGTCGAGACTCCGCTGAATCCATCGGGACTCAATATCCTGAACCTTTGTGAAGTGAACAGCAACGGAACATGGCGAAATACACCGGCACAACTTCTGAAAGTATGACAATGGAAACGATGAATATAAAAAGTAAGAAATACGGAATGGTGATCGACCTGGACAAATGCAACGGATGCGGCGCATGTACCGTAGCTTGTGCAGTGGAGAACAACCTTCCCCCCGCAGTGGAAAAGATGAACAGCCGCAACGGCATTACTTGGCTCAAGGTATCGAACGTAACGAAGAATGAAAGTTTTTCGGAGAACGATTCGGTGTTCGTGCCGATGTTCTGTCAGCAGTGTGAAAAAGAGACACCGTGCATGACCGTCTGTCCGCAGAATGCCGTGGATATCGATCCGCACACGGGCATTGTCGGTCAGATACCGCAGCGCTGCCTTGGTTGCCGGTATTGCATGACGGCGTGCCCGTATCATGCACGCTATTTCAATTATTGGGATCCGCAGTGGACCGAAGGAATGAAACAGCAGCTCAATCCCGATGTCGCCCCCCGTATGCGCGGTGTGGTAGAGAAATGCAATTTCTGTCACGGCAGACTGCATGCCGCAAAGGAGAAAGCTGCCGCACAGGGAAACCGCGATATCGATCCGGCGGATTATACTCCCGCCTGCGTTGAATCGTGTCCGAACAGAGCGATCACATTCGGTGATCTGAATGATGATTCATCCGAAGCAGCGGTATTATCAAAAGAAGGAAAGACATTCAGGTTCCTCTCCCGTCTCGGCACGGAACCGAAGGTCTACTATCACTCAACACGGGAATGGGTCCGCGCGATGGCTGAACGGAAAGCGCCGCACGCGATGAAGGATGCACAATTATCTGCGGAGGCATATCATGGATAAACTTTTCATTCCCCGCGGTGTTCAGAGAACGTCGCTCCCGAAATTCATCCTGTGGCTGCTGCCGTGGATGGGATTGTTCGCGGTCGGTATCTATGCGATCTATCTGTGTCTGTCAGAAGGATTGTTCCACACAAATATGGATAATCGTTTCGCATTCGGAATCTGGATCTTTATGGACCTGACCGTGATCGCACTTGGCGCCGGCGCATTCTTCACAGGCTTCCTCCTCTATATTCTTCGCCGCAAAGAACTTTCTGCGGTGATCAACAGTGCCGTTGTGATCGGACTCATCTGCTACAGCGGCGCAGTGCTCGTGCTGATGGTCGATGTCGGTCAGCCGCTACGCGCTTGGTTCACCTTCTGGCATCCGAATACACATTCCATGCTGACGGAAGTAACCTTTTGTCTGACCTGTTACCTCATCGTTCTGCTCATCGAGTATATTCCGATCGTTCTGAAGAACAGGAAACTTCGTCAGATACCGAAATTCCTCGTCTTCGAATTTGAATTACACAAACTGATGCCGGTCTTTGCAGCGGTCGGTGCGTTCCTTTCCTTCTTCCATCAAGGTTCGCTCGGCGGTTTATTCGGAGTTCTGAGAGGACGTCCTTTCGCATTCCGTGAAGAGCTCGGTATCTGGCCTTCAACGTTCTTTCTGTTCGTCTTCTCCGCAGCAGCGGCAGGACCGAGTTTCGTCATGCTCACAACTCTTCTGGTGGAAAAGATCACTCGGAAGAAACTCGTCCGTCCAAGTATCTATCAATTCCTTGGGAAGGTCTCCGGTTCCATGCTCATCGGATATGTCCTGCTGAAATCGATCGACACACTCATCTGGATCAACAGCACATCACCGGGAAACGGATTTCCGGCATTTGAGTTCTATGAAACACAATCCTTCGGCACATGGATCCTTTTCTCGGAGATCGTCCTGTTCGGATTGATCCCAGCGTTGATCCTTCTGAGCAGCAGACTCCGGATGAACAGAATGTTCCTCTTTGGTTCAGCATTCCTCGTCTGCTGCGGCATTATGCTGAACCGGTTCGTCATGACGATCCAGACACTGGCATTGCCGACGCTTCCGTTCGATGAATTCCTTACATATGCACCAAGCTGGGAAGAGGTTGCCGCGTTCATGTTCGTGATCGCGTATGGAGTGATCCTGTATTCATTGACCTACCGATACACGACGATATTTCCTCAGGAGCGCGAGCTTGCGATGGGAATGAACGAGGTCAGCACACTAACAACGTCTTCCGGCAGACAACAGGAAGCGTCGTGGAACAACGGCCGTGAAGTAAATCCGGCCAATGGCACAATTTCTTAATACTGATTAATCAACGGAGACAGTTATGGTACCCTGGGTCTATGAGTTTCACTGGACAGCCTTTCACATTATTTTTCTCACGGTCTTCGGAACGGTCGGTTTGATCGTTGCTGCCACAATGCTGATGGTGTTCAAGCGTTCACAAACAGCGAAACAGTCGGATCGTGTGGATGCCATTCAATGGCATTCCGATTTCCACGATCTGCCGTCCGGTATGCGTACGTGCCGGCACGAGTTCACCGGTGATGTTCAGCACCGCACATGCAACAATGAATTCCGGTGTGAATCATGTTCTGTCCATTTGGCATTCGTTTCGATGAAAGGACAGCCGGTCTCTCCTCTGCTGCTGCAGAACAATGTGCTGGGATTTTCGATGCCGCATGACCGTTATTACCATCGCGGACATGCGTGGGTGAAGAAAGATCCTGAAGGAAATTGTTTGGTAGGATTGGATGATTTCGGGACTCGACTTGTCGGAACGATCGATTCGGTGGAACTTCCCGAGGTAGGAAAGAATATTCATCTGAACGGTATCGGCTGGACCGTGAATACTCTTGGAACGAAACTTCGAATTCTTTCTCCTCTTGAAGGTGAAGTGATCGCACACGGCACTGAGAAGGATGAATGGCTGATGAAGATCCGTCCGACCGATCCGCAGAATGCTACTGTACATCTGTTGCGGGAAACGGAGATCCGTCCCTGGATCATGCGTGAGATGGAACGTCTGCAGTTTTCATTCGCTGCTAGTGCAGCAAGCAGTGCTGGAATAACATTGGCGGATGGCGGTGAACTGATCCCGGATTTCCATAAACATTTTCCGAATGCGGATTGGGATGGTGTGCTGGGGCAGATGTTCTTGGAGGCGTGAAATTTATGATAGAGATGTCCTACACCTCTAAGGTGTAGGACATCTCTGTGACGGTCAGCAATTTATAATTATTCCTTTATCACTTCAAGATATAACTCTTCAACTTTTTTCCTCGCCCACGGTGTCTTCCTCAGGAAAATCAAACTTGATTTAATGCTCGGATTCTCATTGAAGCAGCGGATCTTGATGCATAGCCCCAATTCTTCCCACCCGAAATGCGCTACGAGATGATTCAGGATCATTTCCAACGTCTTACCATGCAGAGGATTATTCGGTTGTGTCATATTCAATTCTTAGCGATTCTTCGCGCTCTTCGCGGAGAGTTTCTGTTACATCATTAATTTGATTTACGAATGCGAATCGTGATGGTTGCCAAATGCACTTCCCGCAGAAAGAATGTCAATCCGATCACCAGCACCAGTGTTGCGGATGAAAAAAAGAGCCCTATCGCCCACTGCAGCGGTGCGGCGAACATCACTTCAAGGAACAACGTTGTGATGACGAGACAGACAAGCAGTGCTGCTATTGTGAACGCCGTGATGGCATAACTCGTGAAATGACGGCGACGCTCCAAAACATGCAGTTCCTCTTCGGTCACTTCACGGTTCGGTTGAAGTGCGGTATGTCCCCCTTCAGTCAGGAACCGTCCGCGGTCGATAATCCTGCTCAATCGACCAGTCATCACTCCGAGCATTCCTGCGATGGCAGTCAGCAGAAATACCGGCGCGAGCGCGAGTTGGATCGCGGTTGCTATATCGTTAATATGGTCAGGATTCATTCAGCACTCTCCTCGTTTTGTTCGACACCCTGAAAGGGTGTTCAACATTCGTGTCTATTCGTGTTATTCCCGCCTAACGGCGGGCAGGCGTGGACAAGTCTTAGCGTATCTTCGCGTATAACTATTTTACTGGTTTCAAAAGCAGATCATGGAAATCAAAGCTGAAATCCGTCGCCGGCGAGACTGCTTTCATCTTGGCATTATCGATCGAGCCGTCGGGATTGAGATTGAACGTGACGAACGCATCTGCCCGCATCTCAGGATCGCTCCAGCGTGCAATGAATGTATTATACTGGTAATGTTCGAGATAACCTCCCAATGAAGGGGTAGGGACCATCTGCAGGAATAATTTCCCCTCTTTCATCGTTATCGTGATATCACCGTACCATGCGTCGTTATACTTACCGACATATTTTTCCAACGGCAAAGAAGGTTTCGATAATGAATCACGGACGGCAGCAGTCTTCTCTTCAGAAGCTCTGTTCGTGGAGTCGGAACGGTCCTTCACCGCTTTGTAGGCAGCATTCCAGTCATAATTCGCATTCAGATAATGATCGAGCACACGCCATCCGATGGAAAAGAATGCACCGCTCTCCTCCTGATTCGTAAAGACGGCAACGCCGACACGCTGTTCCGGGATCATTGCAACCAACGACACGAATCCTGAAAGTCCGCCGGTATGCCAGACCATTTTCTTCCCGCGGTAATCACGAAGATTGAATCCACCGCCGTATCCGGAGAAATTCGATTGATATGGTGCGAGTTCTTTCGGAACCTTCCCGACCGGCAACGGAGTGATGACGGACCAGATCTGCCGTGTGACGGCCGGAGTCCATAACGTTTTCCCATCCTGCATTTTACCGGAATCGAGCTGACAGATCATCCACTTCGCTATGTCCTCTGCATTGGTATTCACCGTGGCGGCAGGATTTGTCTTTGCGCTGTCCGATGCAGCGACGGGACGAACAACGCCATTGATCTCGCCGTGCGGCGTTGCAGCATTCCCTCGATTCACCGCATCGGTGAATGTGAGCGCGCTGTTGTTCATTCCGAGCTTATTGAAGATGCGTGTCTGAACAAAGGCATCCCAGGTCATTCCGCTGACCGCCTCAATGAGTTCACCGGCGATCAGATAGAGGATGTTATCATATGCGTACGTATTCCGGAAACTTGTCGCCAATGGAATATTCTTGAACCGCTTCACTACTTCTTTTTGCGTATATGTGTTCGTCGGCCAGATAAGAAGATCTCCTGCACCGAGTCCAAGTCCGCTTCGGTGGACGAGCAGATCGATCACGCGCATCTCTTTGGTGACATATGGATCGGAAAGCTGGAACCACGGCAGATGATCGACCACACGGTCATTCCATTTGATTTTCCCTTCATCCACAAGAATACCGAGTGATGTCGCAACGAAAGCTTTCGTGTTGGATGCAATGCTGAAGTTCGTTTTGCTGTCGACTTTGTCCGATGTGCCGATCTTCTTTACGCCGTATCCTTTTGCAAGGACCACCTTTCCGTCCTTTACTATCGCAACGGAAACTCCGGGGACGTTGAACGTCTTCAATACTTTCTCAACATAGGCGTCGAGATCTTTGGGAAGCTGCTGGGAATACAGAAATGATTGAGCGGTAAGAAGAATAACTGCTAAAAATCTTTTCATACAAACCTTTCCGGAAATTTAAGAAGTAAAAATGTAAAAGCTTTGCCACGAAGGCACAAAGACACAAAATCCCACAAATTGTTTTATTGACCTCTTTGCGCCTCAGCGCCTTTGCGGTAAAACCATTATTGCTCAATCGGCCGTTTCATCGACCCCAATCCTTTTTCATCGATCAACATCTTATAATTGACAAGACGATATTTATTGGATTGGATAAGTTTCTGGAACTTCGGCGAAATGAGTGAATTCAATTCCGATTGCCGATTCTTGCTCATTTCCTTTGGACCGAAGACGTTCAGATCTTCCATTGCTCTCAATTCCGGGTCATCAATTCCGATATGGATGACGAAAAGTTTTGTTCCGCCCGGCTTCAGTGCCTTTGTGCGGGCAAGAAGAGTATCCAGTTTATGATTCACCTGTACGGAATATCCTGATTCAACATCCACTTCATCAAAATACCGGGAGACCGCAAGATGATATTCCGCCGCCAGTTTTTCAACGATCGCACGGGTCTCAGGCGTCTGCACAGCTGCGCCCATGTGATAATCCATATAATCGATCCGCACCCCTGAATTGACTGCACGTTCCACTTGTGCCCGAAGTTCTGTTTCGATCTCTTTCAGTGATGGATTATTTCCAAACAGAAGAGCTCGTGACGGAAAGAAATATCCGAGACTATCCACTAACGATGGGACAGCCGTCCGTCCGGTGATTGGACCCCAGCGATAATTCTTCCATTCCGCATTCAATGTCAGATGGATCCCAACTGAGACGTTCGGATACTGTTTGACGAGTTCCACTGCTTCCTGATACCAGGGACAAGTGAACATGATCGATGCTGACACCGGGAATCCTTTATCGAGAACCTGTTTCGCTGCCGTATTTACGGAATGTGACATTCCCCAGTCATCACACCGAATGAGGATCGGGATCTGGTCTTCAGTGCGGATCTCGTTCTTGCTTTGACTGAACATTGGAATTGAAGTTGAAACTATCAGGAGTGTTACGAGAAGGAGTTTGTACCATGTCATTCCGAGTCCTGTTGTTAAGGACGAGGAATCTGAGGGAGAACTAAGATTTCCCCGCCTGACCGACTTCAAAATCTCAAGGTCAGTCGGGCAGGTCATCCCGATGCTTTGTTCAGAAACTGTTGAGCATCGGGATTCGAAATGACAGTTCTTAAAAGATTTTTTATTCATTTGATCCCCCGTTTCTTCTTCTCGATGATCACCTGAACATCCACCGGTTCATTGCAGACGGAGCATACATATCGACGAGTCGTTTCATTGAAGTCCGGTTCTCGGGTCTGTTTGCAGTTGGGACATTTGATCTGGAGCGGCTGTTCTTCGCGTTTTGCCATAGGAGGAAAGCATTTGTGAGATTTGTGTCTTAATGTTTTAGTGGTTAGTTCTTTTGCTGTTCTAAATACGCATCAATGTAAGAGTTTTCATCAGCTACTGCAACGGCAGGTTTCCATAAATAATGCTCTGATGGCGCTCAATTTTTTTGTATTTTGTTGTTCAACTTCGTCCATTTCATCGAATATCGATCCATTGACAAAAGCACATTATGGCAAAACCGATCAGTCCCGTTCTTATCGCTGCACAAGACATCTCCATCCGCTTTGGTGAACAGGTCGTTCTCAAGGAGGCCTCGCTCAATATACACCAGACGGACCGGATCGGACTGATCGGAACGAACGGTTCGGGAAAATCGACCCTCATTAAGATCGTGGCCGGACTCATTCCGCCGGACGAAGGCACCATCTCACGGAAACGTGAACTTATCACCGGGTATCTGTCTCAGGATTTTACGCTCGACGAAACGAAGAATGTCTTTGAGAATATCATGGACGGTGCCCATGACGTGATCGACATCCTTCGCGAATACGAATCACTCCCTTACGATTCAGAACGGCGCCACACGCTTGAAGAACACATCCATCTGTTGGACGGATGGAACCTTGAGAACCGCGTTGAAGCAGCAATGCACTCGCTGAATGTGCCGGATAAGAACCGTGATATCACAACACTCTCCGGCGGCGAGAAACGGCGCGTGGCACTCTGCCGCTCGATCATCTCCCGGCCCGATCTGCTCATTCTTGATGAACCGACGAACCATCTTGATACTCAATCCATCGAATGGATGGAAGAATTCCTCGAAGATTATTCCGGAGCATGTCTTTTTGTGACGCATGACCGCTACTTCCTCGATTCCATTGCGAACAGGATCGTGGAACTATCGAACGGACTCTGCTATCCTCACACCGGAAATTATACCGATTATCTCATCAACAAAGCGGAACGACAGGAACAGCTGGCGACCGAAGAGAAGAAAAAGAATAATTTTCTCAAGCGGGAACTGGAATGGGTCCGCCGCGGCCCGAAAGCCCGCACAACAAAATCGAAGAGCAGACTGAAGAACTATTTCGAGATCGCGGACAAAGAAGGCCTGCACGAGGAAAAAGAGATATCGCTTCTCCTCCCGCCTCCCGGAGGATTGGGAAATACGATCCTCAATCTTAAACATGTGGGAATGGAGCTGGGCGGACGCAAACTGTTCTCCCATATCGATCTTCTGTTCGACAAGAAACGTAAGCTCGGAATTGTGGGACGGAACGGGTTGGGAAAAACAACTCTGCTGAAACTCATCCTGAATGAACTCCAACCGACCGAAGGGACGATCGAGGTAGGCGAACGAACTGAGATCAATTATATCGACCAGTCCCGCGTTGCGTTGGATGATAATAACACCGTAGTGAAAGAGATCGGCGAAGGAAATGATTGGATCATGTTCGGAGATCAGAAATTGACCGTCTGGTCGTATCTGAGAAGATTCCTCTTCGCCGATGAGCGGATCAACACGAAAGTGGAGAAACTTTCCGGCGGTGAACGGAGCCGCTTACTATTGGCGAAGATCCTGAAGAACGGCGGCAACTTCCTGATATTGGACGAACCGACGAACGATCTGGACCTTCCGACATTGCGCGTTCTGGAAGAAGCGCTGGTAGAATTCGAAGGATGCGTGATCGCAGTTAGCCATGACCGCTACTTTTTGAACCGCGTGTGCAACGGCATCCTCGCGTTTGAGGGTGACGGCAAGGTTCACTTCAGCGAAGGGAACTACGATTACTACATTGAGAAACGGGATGCCCGTCTCGCAGCGGCTGTTGAAACTGAGAAACAGAAAAAATTAGAAGCTGCTGCAAAACCGGAACCGAAGAAATTAAAGTGGAAAGAAACGAAAGAACTCGAGACCATTGAAGCGGATATTCTGAAAGCGGAAGAGGATGTTCACCGCATTGAAGCACTCTTCGCTGCAGATGATTTCTACCAGAAGCACGGCGATAAGGTGGAACAGCTCACCAAAGATTTGAACGCCGGAAAAGAGAAGGTCGAAAAGATGTATGCGCGGTGGACGGAACTTGAGGCGTTGAAGAATGCATAACTATGTGTCTATGTTTTTTAAAAAACATAGACACATAGGATGAAAAACGGTTGACTACTACTCTTACATTCCGAGCCAGTAACTCAATTTCAGCATAAAGATATTATCCGGTTTCACATTCACTATCCTCTCCACCGATCTGCCGAATTGGAAATCTCCGCTCGATTCAATATCCTCCCTGCTCTGAGTCCATACAAGGAATAATGCCGAGCCGGGAAGATATTCCCAACGAAGGACCGCATTCCCCCGGAGTGACCGGTAGTTGAAATCAGGTCTGCCGATTCCGATCGCGGGTGATGTTCCTGCGCCGTCAGGATCAAGTGCATAACCTGTGATGCTTCCGTCTGCATCCGTGAACGGAGTGATGGACGACCCCTGTTCACCGTACGTTCGGAAGTCAAATGAACGCGCCTTCAGGAGTTCCTTGTATCGACTGTAGGAACCGGAATTGAAATACGGCTGCGCATAGATCTGAAAGCTCAATTCGGGTGTGAGTATCCAATTCATGCGGATCGTTGCCGAGACCGATGTCTGTGACAGGTCGGCAAAGACATACCGTTTTCCAAAGGTCGAGAGTGCTGCGGCATCGGTGCTCGAACGGATGTACTGTGCATTGCTTGCATCGAATGAAATGTCCGGACCGAGTGTCAGTGTGAATGTCGGCGTCAGTTTCAACTCTGCCTGCAGGTAGATGTTGGTACTTTGATCGATCCCTCCGCCGGAGAAGAATCCGCCGGCATAAAGCACCCACCAATTCCGTGAGTCGCTGAACAGGTCCAGACTGAGATACCGTGACGAGGGATTGATCATCAACGGTCCGCCTCTTGTCCGGCGGGCGCTGAACGTTTCAGGACTGAACTGCATCCTCAGATTGATCCCATAATAATTCGGCAACGTCATATAACCGCCTAACCAATATCCCTGCGCCGTCTTCACACCGTCAAAATTCATATTCATAAAGGCTGCAACATCGAACCCCGCGAACCGGTAATACTCCGTCGGATCGGTCCAGCGGTATCCTGTTGTGACATGCATATTGATCAGATCTGCATAGGACATGAATCCGAGATCATTCGATTCAAAATGCGGATCGATGACACCAAGCGCCGCATTGAGTGTCCACTGTCCTCTATTCTTATTCAACATCAAACGTCCCGCATATCCGGTCAGGGATGTACGGGAGCTGTCGACTGAGACAGTTGAGGCATCAGGACGTTGGAAATAATGCCCGGCACTTCTCTGAAGTGCGATCATCCTTTGAGTATTCCCTCGCACATTGGAGAGTCCCGCCCATCCGCTCAGAACATAGGTTCGTTCTTCATCAAAGAATGTCCATCCGTCCACCGCGGACACGACGGCATCGCTGTTGATATAATCCTGCAGCACCGGTGCGTCGAACATTCTTCGCGTATAGGTCGTTAACAATCCTAATCCCTGCTGCCCTTTATCGAAATCCCTCTGCGCCCTGAAGACGCCGTAATAGGATTGCGGCTCCATCTCCTGATTCGAACGATGACCGGAGGAATCGATCCTGGCGAATTCTTTGTTCGTCAGTGAGTGGATCATTCCGATCTTCCAGTCATCACCGATCCGTCCCGAGATCTTTCCGGCACCGAGGATCTTCGTTCCGTTCGGCATATCGGCATAATCATAATTCGGAAGACTGAACTGCGGACGCTGTGGCGTCCGTCCGATCCTTCGGCTGTAGAAGATCGTCGGATCGCTCCAGTTGAACTGCCACGAGTTGTTGGAACCGCCCCGTCCGAATCGGAAGATGCTCACTCCCTCAGTGAAGAACGGTCGTTTCTCCTGGAACGACGTCTCAACATCTGAAAGATTGACGACCGCCGGATCGACCTCCACCTGTCCGAAATCGGGATTGATCGTACCGTCCAGTGTAAGACTCGTCCCCAATCCGACCTTCAGATCGAGCCCGCCGCCGGGCAGGTATCTTTTCCCGGGATTGAACGGATCGCTCGGATCGTTCCCGATGTATTCCGCTTTTCCCGTCATATACGGCAGCACTTCAAGCCGGGAGGACGGCGCAATTCCTTCGAGTCCCGTCAGATCAGGAAATCGCGAGACAAAACCGTTCTCATTTCTCGGCGTGTACACGACCATCGCGGTCTCATTCTTCCGTCCGATATACCGTTCAAAATTGATCCCCCACACCTGCTGTTCCCCCTCTTTGAACCGCAATTGCGAGAACGGGATCTTCATTTCCACCACATATCCATCCTGATGGATCTTCGCAACGCCTTCCCACACGGCATCCCAGGACAGTTCAAATCTGCCGTCATTCTCCACCACACCATCCGCCTTCGTCCCGGCCGCCGAAACATAGAACAGATTTCCCGTCATCTTATCATGGAACGGGTCAAGGTAGACCAGGAATCCGTCGGACGGATCGCCGTATACAAAATCACGCCGGACAAGACGTGCGACGATCGAATCCGCATGAACGTCATACATCTTGCCGGCGATATATAACGCCTCATCATCATAGGCGACCCACACTTCGCACCGTTCAGAGCTCGGTTCACCCTGATCCGGTTCACGCTGTTTGAAATCGGTGAATCCTCCCCTTTGCCAGATTCCTTCGGAAAGGACACCGTCGATCTTGATCGGTTCTCGGGTCTTCACGGCAGTGATGTTTGATGCGTTCAGAATTGATGGAATAGCGATGAACAAAATAAGTGGAAGGATGCAGCACGGGAACATTCTCCGCATGGATTCTCCGGATTCGTGATGGTTGAATGGGTTGGAGAATGTTACGCCGAAGAGCGTTTTCAGTTCACTACAATATACAAGAAAGATCTTTTTCGGTGAGTTCGTTGAGAATTGTAATGGTTGGGGAGTTTTGGGAAGATGCCGCAATGCTTATGGTGTCCGTTGTAAACACGGACACCATAGCAGACGATCATTTGATACGTTTCACGACGACAATCGTCTTATCGTCTGAATATTTGCTCTTCGCATTGTGTATCTGAACATCTTCGATGATCAACCGGGCAATGTTCTGCGCTTTCTCATTTCGATATTCATTCAGTTTTGCCGCGAGCCGTTTCTCGGAATACTGGATGCCGAGATTATCCATCGCTTCCGACACACCATCCGTATACAGCAGCATGATATCCCCTTTCGCCAGCATCATCCCTTCACTCCGATACATCTGATTCGGGAACGGTCCGACGATATTGCCGGTCGCTTCGAGGAATTCCGTGGTGCGCGTTGCCGCTCTGAATACGATCGGACTGCTGTGTCCCGCATTCACATACACGCACAATCCTTTCGTATCATTCGTCAGTTCAGCATAGAACAACGTGAGGAACCGGTCATCAGAGAATGTGTGATGGACCAGATCGTTGATGTTGTGGATAAGATGACTGATCTTCGTCTGATAGCTTGCGCCCATCCGCAATGCGCCGGAGACATACAGCGCCTGAACCGCCGCTGATATTCCTTTACTCGCAGCATCGCCGATAACGATACCGACACGGTCCTTCTCTTCACTCATGATGTAATCGAAGAAATCACCGCCGACGATACGGTCCGCCAATGAGATTCCGAACATCTCATAATTATGGAACTGCAGTTCATGCGCCGGCAGAATGGATTTCTGGATCTCACTTGCTTTGTCCAGGTCCTTCTGCAGCTGCGATGTACTCCGTTCCATCCTGCGGTTCTTCATCATGGATGAGACGGCAAGACTGATGATATTCAATGTGGGTGCGACACGTTCATGCGGGACATCGGTATTGAATGAAAGGATGTACGGATAGAGGTCATTTCCCTTCACCGATACGATCTCTCCAACACCTGTCGCCGAGTATTTCAATATCCCTTTGCTGCGAAGATACTCATTCGTCTCTTTTGCGACAATCGTCCTGTGCAGAGCGATCTGCTTGAACATCTTATATTCATCAACTTTCAGCGAAAAATGCGGTTTGATCTTCTCCACGACTCCCTGCTGCCCTACCACTTCGTAACTCACCTTTGACGGATCGAGCTTCCAAACACGTCCCCCCTTGATCTCGATACGGTCATTGGACACGATCTGATGGAGGATATGTGACAGCATCTCCTCCGTGGATGAGAATTTCTTGCTGTCGAAACTTTCGATTGTCTTGTATAACGAGCGCTGGTTCATAATACTATTTAGTCCGATTTGATTGTCCCCTCAATATACGAAAATATGAGCGGATATATTTGATTTGCCCATTCAATTGTGATGCAGTTCGTTGACATCAAGAGGAGTATTTCTTATTATAATTCCGAATTTCATCCACGATAACTATCACAATCAATCAGGGGTCTCTGTATGCGCTTCTCTTTACAAACGTGTATCATTCTTGCAGTTCTGGCTTTAGGTCTTTCATCAGTCGGCTGCGACTCTTCCAGCAGCACAGGTTCAACGACCAAAGCACCGACATCAGGATTATTCAAGACGGAAGGGACGCTGAGCTTCTCCTCGAACAAAGGAAATTTCTCTGCCAAAGGTATCTTTGACACACTTATGTCAAATGCCAGCGCTTCAGGAGCATTCACGTATACAGAGAATAAGAAGACCATCGTCATGGTTTTTGCATATAATGTCGTTTCACAGACGAACGTACAGTTGGTATTCTCCGGAGTCGGCGATACAGTCGGAACAGTGTCGAATGGTTCGTATCCGTTCAATCCGACATCAGGGAGCAAAGTTGCGATCTTTGGTTACATGCCGAACATCATGGATACGTCAGCGAACAGCGCATTCTATGCGTTGACGAAAGGTTCATTTAATATCTCATCTATTTCGGCAAGCGCAGTGGCAGGAACATTTGCCGGTACAGGCGTGAGCGCATTCGATACGCTTCAGACGATCTCCGTAACATCCGGAACGTACAACACACCGGTTGTCGATCACTACTACGGAACACCCGGTAAGATCGAGACCATGGCAATGCAGAAGATCCGCACAGCGGTCAGAAAAGAACTGCAGAGAATTGAGCGGTAATTTATTTTTGGTAAGACAGAAAAGCCACTCAATTACGAGTGGCTTTTTTTTGTACGTTTTCTATTCTTGTTCCTCCTGCCGCCGAAGAACTTCGATCATGATACGGGCACATGCTTCCGCATCGGAACCGGCATCGTGATGATTGAGGGGAATGAATAACTCACGGCAGACGTTGGCAAGATTTGCCGGCTTGATCTTCAGAATTGAGCGCGAGAGTTTTACTGTGCAGCGGTATTCTACATCTGGCACAGCCAGTCCGAAAGTAGAACAGCAGTTCTCCAGCACACGCCGGTCGAAACCGACATTGTGTGCTACTACAAAATCGACATCCGTAAAGAATCCTTCCATCTTTTTCCATACTTCCTTGAAGGTCGGCTGATCCTCTACATCGTCCGGTGTGATACCATGGATGTGGGAGAATTCAAAATACTCATACGGCGGTTTGATGAGCAGCGTTCTCTTCTTTTTGATCTCCCCTCCTTCAACACGCACAAGTCCTACCGAACAGGCACTGTTCGGATAACGGTTGGCGGTCTCAAAATCGATGGCAAGGAATTTCATACGGATGATTATTTGGGACTGCAAGATACGAATGGAACCGGAAGGAAAAAAGGTTTTACGGGGGAAATCTCAGCTCTTCAGACGGAATTTACCGACCGCGCAAATATTGAGTCTAATATATTCGGTCAGTCGTTCCTAAATGGTGCACCATTCCCGACCAGGGATTGTCCGGAACGTAATTCCGTGGACATTTATGAACGATGTCCCATTCGGGACTCTTCACATTCAATTGAACTTCGAATGCGAACACGACACGGGTGCAGATCCTCATCGAAAGATCATTTCATGAGGATCATTTTATTCGTCCGGACGAATTCTTTGGACTGCAGACGATAGATGTAGACACCGCTTGAGACTGATGAAGCATTCCATTGAACAGAATAATATCCGGCCGACTGTTCACCTTCTGCGAGTGTTGCTACTTCCTGTCCCAGCATGTTGAAGACTTTCAATGAAATCCGCGTTTCTTTCGGAAGCTGGTATTCGATGGTCGTTGCCGGATTGAACGGA
>JBMOHT010000072.1:0-17292 GCA_049317705.1 Bacteroidota bacterium
TCGTCGTTGCCGCAGACCGCCTCGATGTTCTTCTGATAGAGCGAGATCTTATCGGGTGTAACGGCACTCATGCCGTACCACTGTCCCCGTTTCGTGAGCGGTATCCCTTGATAAAGACCGAGGAGCGAGTGCCGGTCCGCATGCACGCGGCCGAGTGCGTCGTCGGATGGCCAGTCCTCAACAACGATGGCGACATTCTCCACGCGGTCGGTGAAATCCTTCGGCAGTGCATCGAAGGCGTGCTGGGCGATCTCTTCAAAATGTTCACGGGTCATACAATTCCTAATAATGTAACCTGTCATTCACTGTAAATTTCGCTTTTGATTTCCACACCTGCCACGCACTTTCAAAGTGCGTGGCAGGTTGAATATTCACTGTATGTTCAATATCGTCATTCTCGGGATAAAGGTCATCAGAGGAAAGAATACCCGCGCTTTTCCTGTGACAACTTTTTACATCTTCTGACCCTGCAGGGACACCGTTTTTCCGGCGTTTGGAGTATATTTATTCCAATCATTAGAGGCAGACTATGAAAGCATTCATTCTTTTTATTCTCTCGGTCACATCACTCTACGCGATCGAGGCAAAGCAGCCGAAACAATTCGTGGACCTGCGCGGCACGTGGAAATTCGAGATCGGCGACAACAGAAAATATGCCGAACCGAATTTTGACGATAAGAAATGGAGCGACATCTTCGTCCCGGCGAATTGGGAGAATGAAGGATTCCCCGGCTATGACGGATACGCTTGGTACCGAAAGACATTCACGCTTCCGGCAAACATCAAAGGAAAGCGGCTGGTGCTCAACATGGGATTTGTGGATGATGTCTGCGCCGTGTATGTGAACGGCATTCTGATCGGCGAAGGGGGCCGATTCGAACCGGATTACCAAACGGGGTACGACCGCGAACAGAATTTCCTCATTCCCGACGATGCGCTGCAGTTCGGCAAAGAGAACGTTATCGCCGTCCGAGTCTACGACGCGATGCAGGGAGGCGGAATCGTCCGCGGCCGCATCGGCATCACGGAAGAACAATCTGATATCAAGTTCGTCATGCAGTTCCCTCTCCGCTGGAAATTCCATACCGGCGATGATATTAAATGGAAAGAGATGTCATTCGACGACAGATCATGGAGCGATCTGATCGTCCCGGCAAAATGGGACTTCCAAGGATTCCGCGATTATGACGGATATGGATGGTACAGACTCACTTTCGATGTTCCTGCAAACGCCGACAGGAATAATCTGGTAATGCTGCTCGGCAAGATCGATGATGTCGATGAGACATTTCTGAATGGTGTTCGGATCGGAAAGACGGGACGCGTTCGCAGCGACGGTTCCATCTCATCTTCGGAGGATTATCAAAAACTTCGCGGCTACGACATTCCAACTTCGTTACTGAAGGAAAAAGGGAACGTACTCGCCGTGCGCGTGTACGACGGCCTGAAGGACGGCGGGATCTATGAGGGTCCCGTCGGCATCATCACCGAGAAAGAATTCGATCATATGGACCGGGCAAACAACCGATGGTATTATAATCGTTGGAACGCCAACGACGGCAATCCCATCGACCTATTCTTCGAAAAGTTGTTTGGGAAATAGTATTGATCCAACGATGATATTCATTGTGTCCCCTCCGGCCCGAAGTCTGTATGATTCGGGCTTACTTTTATTTCCCAATAGAACTCTGTTCAACAACGCCTGATGAGAGGCGTTAAGCAAAAAAATCCACCGGATATATCATTTCACAAAAGAAATTTGGAATATTTGCGTGTTTTTGTTCAAATGTGACTTCGATGCGTACGTAGCTTCAGAATGATTACAGCATCATAACAGCGCGGAACATTTTTTCTGAACGTTTTTTTTGTATCTTTTGCCATGGCAAAAACCAAGAATCAAAAAGCGTGGGTCGTTTCAGCGGATATGGGATACGGTCATCAGCGCGCGGTCTATCCGTTGAGGGATATCGCTGAAGACGGGCTCATCACCGTCGGGAAGAACGATAATTCAACCGAAAAAGAGAAGAAGCAGTGGACACGGATGCTGAATGTGTACGAATCATTCTCCCGTGCACGCGGAATTCCGATCATCGGGAAACCGATCTTCGCTGTGCTCGACACGCTCCTCCACATCCCGAGTTTTTACCCGATCAGAAATCTTTCACGCAGCACCTATCAGGTGGACCTTCTGGTGAACAACATCAAAGCAGGCATCTGCACCAGTATGCTGAAAAAGATCTCCACCAAACAACTCCCGTTGATCACATCATTCTACGCGCCGGCGATCGCCGCGGACATCAAAGGATACGAACCGACGTACTGCATCATCTGCGACGCCGATATCAACCGTGTGTGGGTGGCAAAACAGCCGTGGGAAAGCCGGATCAATTATTTCGCCCCCTGCGGAAAAGCGGCCCAGCGTCTCAAATCCTACGGCGTGCCCGAAGAACGTATTTTTCTGACGGGATTCCCGCTTCCCGAGGATATGATCGGCAGGAATCTCTCTATATTAAAGAAGGATCTTGCCCAGCGCTTATTCTACCTCGATCCGCAGAACCGTTTTTGGACGATGCATAAACGCAACGTTGAGTATTTTTTGGGGAAAAAGAATTGTACGTTCAATAAAGAACGTGTGCTGACAATTACGTATGCCGTCGGGGGCGCTGGCGCACAAAAAGAGATCGGTGCACAGATCGTGAACAGTCTTCGCAACCGCATCCTGAAGAATGAAGTGCGGATCAATCTCGTCGCCGGTACACGTCCTGAAGTGCTGACGTACTTTGAGAATGTAAAGAAAGAGATCGGATCGGAGAACATCTCCATCGTTTTCGGCAGAACATTGGAGGAATATTTCCAGGCCTTCAACACGGCCATGCGCACGACCGACATCCTGTGGACGAAGCCGAGCGAACTGTCGTTCTATGCAGGACTCGGCATTCCGCTCATCATGACGCCGACCATCGGATCGCAGGAGCGGTTCAATCGTCAGTGGCTGTTCGAGATCCACGCGGGAATGAAACAGGAAGATCCGAATTTTACCGAGCAGTGGCTCTACGATCTGTTGGACAATGGAACTATCGCCGATATGGCGTGGTCCGGTTTCCTGAAAGCACGCAAGCTCGGCACACAGAAGATCAAGGAAGTGTTACAGACAGGAACGATGGTACGGAGCAACTCTCCGCTGGAACGATAATTCACCAACCACAACCTGAGCGGATCCGCTGCGCTGTGAAAGACTGAACCAAAGAATGTTCACCGAATGAGCAAACAAAAAGAAAAATATCTCTTTCTCTACCTCCGCACCGGCGGCGGGCATCTTGCACCCGCACGTTCTGTGGCGAAGTATCTCACTGAACAGCACGGCGAACAGGTCGAACCGGTACTTGTCGATGGACTTGCCGAGGCGGCGTGGTATGCACGGTTCATTATTGAGGACGGGTACCGTATTCTCCAGGCGAAAGCAAAATGGTACTATGAATTGATCTATGCAACGAACAAATTCCCCCCCATCGGATATTTCAATGTTATCGCCGCGGATTTCAACGTTAAACCGTACCTTAAAAAACGGATCATGGAAGAACGGCCATCCAAGATCGTCATCTTCCATTTCCTTCTGATCGCACCGGTCTACCGCATCCTGAAGGAACTCGGACTCTCCATCCCGGTCATCACCGTCATCACCGATCCGTTCACGGCGCATCCGCTTTGGTTCCAGAATAAGCAGCAGCGGTTCATCGTGTTCAGTGAACGTCTGAAAGAATTCTATATGAAGCGGGGTATCCCCGAACGCTCCATCAATGTCTTCCCGTTCATCATCGATGAGAAATTCTCCGTTCCGCTTTCGCCGGAACGGATCGCTGAGATCCGAACACGCTTCGGTTTCGATCCGAAGAAAAAACTCGTGCTCATCATCGGCGGCGGGGACGGGATCCCGCACGGCACAACGATATTGAAGAACATCCTCTCTTCCCCGCTGAATGTGCAGACCGCGATCGTCTGTGGGAAGAATAAGGAACTCCATGCGGATGCACGTAAACTGAAGGAACAATTCCCGGAACTGTCCGTCTTCGGTTTCGTCGATTTCGTCTACGAATTGCTCAATGCCTCGGATATCATCATCACAAAGTGCGGCGCTTCCACCATCATGGAGATCCTGATGATGAAAAAGGTCCCCGTGATCATCGATTATCTATGGGAACAGGAACTCGGCAATATGGAATTCGTCCGGGACAATCAGCTCGGGATCTTTGAACGGAACATCAAAAAACTCCCGGAGATCATCCGTCAACTGACGAAGGATGAGGAATTGATCGGAACATTCCACCGCAATATCGAACAGAAACAATTACGCAACGGTACCGCCGATGTCGGCGAATTTCTCTTATCGGTATAACGGTACGACGGACATTCACTTTCTCACGATCTCAACAACACCATGACACTTATTGAAAAGAATCTCTACTCTCAGATCCATCCGCTCCGTTTGTTCACGGACTGGGTCACCGGACTCTATGCCTGTTATCTTTTGTGGTATCAGGAGCTCATCCCGGCCATGATCACGGCATTCATCCCGTCCCTCATCGTTTCACTGGTCATCGTCCGCTTTGTGAACCTTGAAAAGGTGAAGAATTCCCCGTTCGGACGGTATTTTAAGAGGACCTATAATAGAACGATCGACCTCACCCGTTTCGGCGGTTTCGTCATTATGGCATGCGCTTCGTGGATGCAGTTCCTCCCCGCAGTCGCGGTCGGCCTTGCGGTGATCATCGGAACATGGACGTACGGATTGTTCGCCAAGAAGTGATTATATTCTGTTATGGCACTCTTCAGTGAGATCACCGAAAATATCAAAGTCTCTGTCCGTCCGCTCTATCTTGAGACGGAATCGAATGTCCTTTCCCGAAAATTCGTCTTCGCGTATTTTATTTCTATAGAGAATCTCAGCAGCAGCACAGTGCAGTTGCTCCGCCGTCATTGGATCATCACGCACGATACCGGAAAGGTCGAGGAAGTGGAAGGCGAAGGGGTCATCGGCAAACAGCCTGTGATCGTGCCGGGAATGAAACATGAGTACAACAGTTTCTGCATCCTTGAATCGCTTGAAGGATTCATGGAGGGAACATATCAGATGAAACGGATGAACGGCGAGATATTCGACATCACCATCCCGCGGTTCATCCTCCGCGCAATGGATAATTAATATTGCGTTTGAAGTTCATACCATGTCATTCCGAGTCCCACTCATTGTTCATTTTGGGGACGAGGAATCTGAGATCAAATCCAGTATTTTCAATCACAGGTTAATCATGAAACTGACCGCCGGAATCATCCTGACCGCAGCACTCTTCCTCGCTTCCTGCGGAAGTACTCAACAGCTCACCACCGAACAATCCATCGACAACATCATGGCGGAATATGCCAAGCCGGGAGCTCCGGGCGCATCCGTACTGGTGATGGACCACGACAGCATCGTGTTCACGAAATCGTACGGGCTCGCATCGGTGAAAGGGAATATTCCTGTGACGCCGGCAACGAACTTCCGTCTCGCATCAGTGACGAAACAATTCACTGCCATGAGCATTATGATGCTGCAGGAACAGGGAAAACTTTCATACGAAGACAAGATCCTGAAATTCTTTCCGGACTTCCCTCTCTACGGAAAAGATATCACCGTACGCAATCTGCTCAATCATACGTCCGGACTGATCGACTACGAGGATTTTGTCCCCGATACACAGACATATCAGGTACTCGACGCCGATTGTCTGAAACTGATGTTCAAAGCGGAATCACTCTACTTCGCACCAGGTACTCGATATAGATACAGCAACACCGGATATGCATTACTCGCGTTGATCGTAGAGAAGTCCTCCGGAAAACGGTACGCGGATTTTGTGAAAGAGAATGTCTTCGCGAAAGCCGGCATGACAACTTCCGTTGCATTCGAGAACGGCATCTCCACCGTGGCGAACCGCGCGTTCGGACATTCATTATCAGCAGATGCTTGGACTGAAACGGACCAGAGCAACACCAGCGCAGTACTCGGCGACGGCGGCATCTATTCCAATGTTGAGGATATGTCCCGCTGGATCTCCACGCTGTGGAAATTCACACTCATCTCTGAAAAGTCCCAGAAGAACGCCTGGTCCGATGCTCAACTGAATGACGGAACGTCGATCGACTACGGCATGGGTTGGCACACCGAAACATACCGCGGCATCCGTCACCCGCATCATGCCGGAAGTACGCGCGGATTCAGGAATCACATCCTTGTCTTCCCGAATGACAAATCCATGGTGGTCATCCTTACCAACCGGAATCAGGGAGAACCGATCATTGAAGCAAAGAAGATCGCCGATCTGATGCTGATGCTGCATTGACCGAATGAACGAACCGAACGAAAAACATTTTATCCTGCTCTATGACGGTGTCTGCGGATTCTGCAACAGTACCGTTCAACTCATTATCAAGCATGACCGGAAGAAGACAATGAAGTTCGCGGCGCTCCAGAGTTCGTTCGCCGCGTCATTGATGGAGCGGTATCCATACCTGAAGAGCATCGACTCCCTGATCCTGATCGAACATTCCGGCTCGACAACAGAGACCATCCATATCCGCTCCGCCGGCGCACTTTGTGTCGCCCGGTATCTCGGCGGCTGGTGGAATCTCTTTCTCATCGCACGCATCATTCCTGCACCGGTCCGGGATTTCTTCTACGATAGTTTCGCCAAATACCGCTACCGTTTCTTCGGCAAATACGACTCCTGTCTCCTCCCGCCTCCTGAGGTCCGCTCGCGCTTCATTGATTAAATCTGCAGTATCATCTGTTCAATGAAAGAAATTTTCGGTTCCATTGAACAATTCGATCAAGATTTTCTTATCTTAGCGCGGAATGAAACACATCGCTCTGATCATATATCCGTTGCTCCTCCTTGCCGTGTGGAATACGGCTGAAGCACAATCCGTCCCTCCAGCCGAGAGTGAAAAAACGGCGATCCTCTCCGTCATCAATCATCAGGTGGACGGATGGAACAACGGGAACATCGAGGAATTCATGCAGGGATATGCGAAGAGCGATTCACTCCGATTCGCATCAGGCGGAACGGTCACCTTCGGGTGGAAGAATATGCTGTCGCGGTATCAGCGGAGATATTCCACACGGGACTCCATGGGAACGCTCGTCTTCTCCGGTATCTCCGTAGACCTGCTCTCATCCGGATCCGCCATCGCGTTCGGCGCATGGAAACTGAAACGGGAAAAGGACCAGCCCTGGGGCTTGTTCACATTGCTCTTCAAAAAAATCAACGGTGAGTGGCGGATCGTTCACGACCACACATCATCCGGAAACTGACCTCACATGGACGTCATCATATATTCCTTCTTCACTGTTGCCGCTCTCGGCGGTATCTCCTATTACGTCATCAAACAACGGTATTCCGGTCTGTTGCAGGAAGAACAGGAAAAATATTTCTCACTGCGCAACAATGAACTGCAGCTCCTCTCGGAAAAACAACGTCTCGAAACAGTCCTCAGGGAAAAAGAACAGCAGATAGCCGACATCCGCAATCACATCTCTTCCGAAGAGACAAAGGCATCATCACTCGGCGGCGAAGTGATCACGAAGGACAAACAGATCCAGTCACTCACCGCACAGCTCCAGCACGAAACGCAGCAGCGCACATCACTGCAGCAGCAGCTGTCCGCCGTTGAACACCAGCTGTCGGAATTCAAACGGACCATCACCGAAGAAGAGGCGCTTGCCGCCGCACTCAAGAATGAGGTGACGGCGAAAGAACAGACGATCCATTCCCTTTCCGAACAGCTCCGGGAGGAAACAGAACAGCGGACATCGCTTCAGCAGGAGATCTCGACCATCGAAGAGACCCTTACTGAATTCCGGTCGAAGGTCTCCGAAGAAGAGACGAAGGCAACAACATTGAGCAGCGTCGTATCAACGAAGGATGAGACCATTCAGACACTCTCATCGGAACTCCATCAGCAGACAGAAGTGCGGTCCAAAGTGGAACAGATCCTTTCCCAAAAGGAAGAAGAGGCAGCGCTGCTTGCATCCCGCATCAGAGAAGAAGAAGAGAAACGGTCGGCCCTCATGAATGAACTCGGCACCAAAGAGCAGCAGTTCCAATCCGAACTGGAACGGAAGAACGTCGAACTTCAACAGACGATCACAGCGCTTCAGCAGGAATCGGAACTCCGCACATCGAACGACACACGGTCGCAGGAAAGCATCCGTGAACTGCAGCATCAGGTGGAAATGCTGCAGAATGAACTGAGCACGGCACGCAGCACGAACGAGACGCTTCGGCAGGAATCGGAACTCCGCACATCGAACGACGCACGGACGCAGGAAAGCATCCGCGAACTGCAGCATCAGGTTGAACAGCTGCAGAATGAACTGAGCACGACACGCAGCACGAACGAGACGCTGAACAGTTCACGCGAACAGCTCGGCAGCGAACTCTCTGTAAAGGAATCAGAATACCAGCGGAAACTTACCGAGACCGAAGAACTCTACACAATGGTCCAGACCGATCTTGATAGGACCGCCGAACAACTCCGCGAACAGATCCTTGTCCGTGAAACGACCGAACAGGCGCTTCAGGAGAGCAAACAGAAACTGTACGCCGTCATCGCCGAACTGGAACAGAAACATGCGGACCAGACGAACGCCATTGCTGCACTGCAATCAGAACTTTCCATAAAATCGAACGACTTGAGTCTTGCAGAGCAGAGCATCCACAATATTCTCCGACAGATCCCTCTCCCCGTCTTCGTGGTGAACGAGAACGGGAACTGCGAGTATTGCAACGATTCGCTGAAGGAACTCGTCGGCTACGGAATGGATGAACTGAATTATAAGCACTTCTCCCGTCTCTTCCCCGAAGAGGACCGCGTATTCTACGAGGAACAATGGAAGAGCACGCTCAATCGAGCCGAACAATTCCAGGGGGAGACCCGCATCCTGGCAGCGACAGGCGATCCTATCTCAGCATCCGTCAATTTCGTTGACATTCGACCCAACGGCGAGATGACGAAATACGTCGGTTTCATCTTCGACAGAACGACCGAAAAAGATGCGAAAAAACACTTCACTGCAGCGAAAGAACGGGAGCAGGAACTGCTCGATCTGAAATCGCGCTTCATCGGCATGGTGAGCAATCAACTCCGCACGTCGCTGGTGACGATGGCGACGAACACCGAACTGATGGAACGCTTCATTGACAAATGGAGTGACGAACGGCGTTATCATTCGTTCCTTCGCATCAACGAATCGATCCGGCAGATGCTTGAGCTCGTCCGCGATGTCACCTTCACCACGCAGGCGACCACGGAACAATACACACTCAGCATCGCACCGGTGAATCTTGAATCACTCTTCCAAACCGCGGCAAAAGAACTCACGGCGGACCTGGAATCGCATCACCACTTCATCCTCTCCGAACAGGGGAACATCTCTTCCGTTTCCCTCGACGAGAAACTGCTCAAGACGATCGTCACACAGCTCCTTTCCAATGCATTCAAATATTCGCGGGACAATACGGAAGTGAACGCTCACATTGAGCTCGTCAACTCTTCGTGCATCATCAAGATCAGCGATCAGGGAATCGGCATTCCTGCGGCGGAACAGAAGCATCTGTTCTCCTCTTTCTTCCGCGCATCGAATGTGAGCAACATCTACGGCACGGGACTCGGACTCACGATCGCGCAGCAATGCGTTCAGATGCACGGCGGTTCCATCTCCGTGAACAGCGAACTGAACAAAGGAACGACCGTCACTGTTTCGCTTCCTGTCTCGCACAATAACTAACACGAAATTAACCGTAAAGTCACCCTGAGCGATTCCGGCGTTTTTTGCCGGATGAGTCGAAGGGTCCAATAATATATTTGATACCATGCTCAAAGAACTGGACGAACAGCAATTCCCACCCTTCGAAGGATTCCCGAAGGAAAGTGTCGGCTTCCTGAAGAAGCTGAAGAAGAACAACAACCGCGACTGGTTCCAGGCGCACAAGGACGACTACGAGGAGTTCATCAAATTCCCGATGCAGTGTTTCATCTCGTCACTGCAGCCGCACTTCGCGGATTTCGCTCCCCAGTTCGATGTCAGTCCCAAGCGTTCCATGTTCCGCATCTACCGCGACACACGGTTCAGCAAGGATAAGACGCCGTACAAGACACACATGGCTGCTCATTTCGTCCTACGCGGAAAACCGAAAGGATTCGAAGGCTCGGGATATTATCTTCACATCGCTCCCGGCGAGGTCTTCATCGGCGGAGGTATCTACATGCCGGACAACGATCAGCTGAAGAAGATCCGCAAAGCGATCGCTGAGGATCCGAAGGAATTCCTCGCCATCATCAACAAACCGTCGTTCAAAAAGATGTTCCCCGCCATCAACGGAGCCAAACTTTCCCGTCCGCCGCAGGGATTCCCGCCGGACCATCCGATGATCGAATGGCTGAAGATGAAACAGTTCTTTACGGGACTGGACCTGCCGGAGGATATCTGCTACAAGAAGGATTTTGCGAAGGTCATTGCGAAGCATTGTAAGGAACTTGCACCTCTTGTTGACTTCTTGAACAGAGCAATGGGATTTTAAAAAAGCATTGCAAAATTACAAGATTGCAGAATTGTTCAAATTGTTTTTACTATACAATGGAACGAAATAAAATCAATACGTGTAGAAACGTTTTCCAATGATGAGAAACCGCTTTTCTTGATAATCATGTAATTTTGCAATCTTGAAATATTTTAATGAGATATTTTTTATTCTATAAACCATTCCAAGTCCTCTCCCAATTCTCTCCCGAATCCGGCAAAGAAACACTCGCTGATTATCTTTCACTTCCAAAGGATGTGTACCCGGTCGGCAGACTGGACTATGACAGCGAAGGTTTGCTCTTGCTGACGAACGACAGTCAGATAAAGAGTACACTCACCGATCCAAAATTCGGCCATCCGAAGACATATCTCGCGCAGGTGGAACGGATACCGGCAAACGATGCATTGCAGAAACTCCGGGATGGCGTAGTGATCGAAGGTGTTAAGACAAAACCTGCAGAGATCGAACTGCTCAGCGAAGAACCGGTCCTTCCGCCCCGCTCAACTCCCATCAGATTCCGAAAGAACATTCCCACAGCATGGATAAAGCTTGAGCTTCGTGAAGGAAGGAACCGTCAGGTCCGGAAGATGACCGCTGCCGTCGGCCACCCCACATTGCGACTCGTCAGAATAAAGATCGGTACGTTGGAGATCGGTCCGCTGAAGCCGGGGGAGTGGAAAGAACTGCGGCGCAGCGAGATCCAGTAAGGCATAAAAAAGGCGGAATATCATCAACGATATCCGCCTTTTTCATATCATACCCACCTCCCCAGGGGATATAATATTGAACTTAATAAATCAGTTCTTCCTTAAAATATTGCGTAAGGATTTTTTTTCGCTATCACACGACTGTTGTATTCAGAACACTTGTCCGTTTCCGCTTTCCTTGACCATTGTAAAGAGTTTGGAATCTTTTCACGTCATTCCCTGTCGAAATTTCCTTTTATCACCCGTTTCATTCAGAATGTCATCATAATCCATCGCTTCATCGCAAATCCTGAAAAGAGAGAAACTTTTTCCTGCTGCGTCCGTTTGTATATGCACCCCGCCGAAAAAATGTTCCCCGCATGCAACGCATCAATCATATTCCATAGGAGGAGTTATGAAACAGATCCATATGCTGTTCGTTGTTGTATTCGGTGTTTCCTCGCTGTTCGCTTCCGGACCAACAAATGATTCCAATATGACCGTCGACTGGTCCAAAGCGGAATTGAATTACAAAGCAAATCTGCGGTCGGACAATGTCGGCGTAAAGATCAGCGCCGCAAATTTCGTCCGAAAATACAAACTATCCGGTGCCGTTGATGAATTGAAGGAACTTCTCTCCAAAGATAATGCGGATAATGTGAAGATGTCTGCGGCTTTGGCGCTGCTGAGTGTAGGCGGTGAAGATGGACGCACAAGTGTGGAAAAAGCACTGGAGAACGAAGAGAATGAGATCGTGTCGGAATTTTACCGTTCGGTACTGCATACCGCTGTCATTTCAGAGCGGTGATCAGATCTTCTAAATGCCGGAACGGTCAGCGTGTCTCGATAGTACCGGTCGCCGATGTTCCGTCCGCTGAAAGACGATACTCGATCGCTCCCGGAGGATATAGTTTTGTATCAACGGAAAGAATATGCATCCCGGCCTCCTTTATCTGCCGCACGACCACCGATTCCTGAGTTGCGGCAGCAGGCCGGAGCGCGATCGTTACCATCGTTCGCTTCGGCAGTTCGTAGCAGATATAAGCTTTTCCGCTCACGGCGGAAGATGAACTCTGCAGCAGGGCAATGCGCTGCTGCGGACGTGAATACCGGGAGAAAAGGGATTGCACTTCAGTGACAGTCGTTCCTGTTCTTCCGCTCTCGTTTCCGGCGCGGTCCACAGCGGTGACAGTGTACGAGAATTGTTTTTCACCGATATTTTCATCGCGGAAGGAACGTTCAGAGGACGGAATGACCGCAATAATATTCTCCGCACGTTTCGTATCCACATCCTTTTGCAGTGACCGGTAGACAATGTACCGCACCGGCTTTTCTTTATCCGATGAAGCATCAGGTTCACTCCAGCGGACAACAGCGTTTCCATTGTGTGCGTTCACGGAAATACTCTTCGGCGAATTCGGCGGTACGGAATCCTTCCAGCTCATCACGGGAAACAGCACCGGATACTTATAGAGTTCGCCGATCTTGGAGAGCACCGTTCCGATATTCTCATACCGGAAGAACGCCTGTCCGTTCGCCCCTTCCACTCTCGTGGTGATCACCTGTTCGCGAAGCTCGCTCTGCACATTCTCCCGGTACGCACCAATGCCGATGTACACGTGGCGGTCATAATTCTCCTGCACCCAGTCGTTACTCAGTGCGAAGAAATCCGGATCATTAGGATTCTTCTGTTCGCCGATGGACCAATACAATTGCGGCGCGATGTAATCATGGATCCGTTCACGGAGCCATCGGCGCGAATCCTGGAACACCCCGGAATATCCGTTGAACGTGGATTGAGCTCCGGCAATGGACTGATAGATGCCGAGCGGTGCGGAGCCGACCTTGATCCACGGTCTCTCTTTCTGCACCATCGTGTAGCAGTCGCGGACAAAGGCGGTGATATTGTTCCTCCGCCATTCGGACCGTTCCACGCCGTCGCTCCATTTCGAGAATGAACCCCAGTCATCGAATTTATCCGAGGGATACCTGACGTAATCGAAATGGATACCATCCACATCGTATGTTGAAATGATCTCACTCACCAGCCGCTCCGTATAGTCACGCGCTTCGGGGATCCCCATATCCAGCCACCATTCATTCTCGACCATCTTCACCCAATTCCGGTGGGTCCTCGTCACGTGCTGTGGATTCTGCGGCAGCTGCTCGCTTCCCCATACTTTGGCGACATTGAACCACGCATGGATCTCCAGTCCCCGTTTGTGCGCCTGTTCAACAGCGAACTCCAGCGGATCGTATCCCGGATCCTTCCCCATCACACCGGCAAGCTGCGGCGCCCACGGTTCGATGGATGAACGGTAGAGCACATTTCCGCGGGGACGGACTTGAAAGAAGACCGTGTTGAAATTATTCCTTTTGAGAAGATCGAAGATGTCGATGAGCGAACGCTGCTGCTCGGCAGCATCATTCGAGCGGGGCCAGTCACCGCTGGCAGCGGAGATCCATACGGCACGGACCTCGTACTTCGGGGGCTGCGAATGAAGGAACGGAACAATAAAAATGAGGAGCAGAGGAATAAGCGTAGAGCGGACGGAAAAAGAATGCTGCATACCGCTTATTGTTCCTTCGCGGATGCTTCGTAGATCTCGATATGCGATTCTTTTCCTTTTACTTTGATCGGGGAAAGTTTGTTCAGCGAAATGGAGCTGTCATTCTTGATATACTGAGCGGAATATTCCGAGATGATGATCTGCCCCCGCGCTGCGGCGCTGCAGAGACGCGCACCAAGATTCACCGAATCGCCGATCACCGTGAAGTCCATTCTGTCCTCGCTCCCCATGGCACCCATGACCATCTCACCGGTATTGATACCGATACCGATCGCAATATCGTCGCCGGTCGTTTCGGGAATGGAACGCATCATCTGTTGGATCTCGATGGAACACTGCACGGCATTCTTCACCATTGCATCACCCTGGAAGACCGCCACCAATTCATCTCCGACATATTTGTCGATATCACCGTCGAATTTCTTCACGATCTCCGCCTGACGGCTGAGAATGAGATTGAGCATAGCCACGACACGTTCCGGCGCCACTTTCTCGGAGAATGCCGTGAATCCACGCACATCGGAGAAGAAGACTGTTGCGGTTTTCCGCTCTCCGCCGAGTTTCACTCCCATTTCTGATGCGCGCTGCACGTAGTCGACAGTCTGTTTGGAGACGAATTTTTCAAGATGGAACCGTTCCCGAAGACCGATGATCATCTCGTTGATCCTGAGTCCAAGGTCGCCGATCTCATCGTTCGAACTGACATTTGTTGAAACGGAGAAGTCACCGTTCCCCACCTGCCGTACCACATTGCCGATGGTGCCGATGGGATTCACGACCACTGCCTTCATAAAGATACGCAGCACCACCCATACAAGGATGATGGTGAATGCACCGGCAAGCAGAGAATAGATCTGGTTCTTTCGGATCGTAGCGTTGATGGAGGACATCGATGTCGTCACGCCGACAACACCGCGGATCGTGTGGTCATCACCGTGGCAGACCTGACAGCGCTTTTCATTCCTCAGAGTGGAGTACCGGACGAAGTATTCTTCGCCGTCGATCACCTGCATCGCTTCGATGATCGTATCCTTCATCACCGCACTTCGGACGAAGTCCAAACCGAAATCCTTCTTCTGACTGTTCACAAACCGTTCGTTTGCGGCGTTGTCAAATACGCGCAGGTCCTTTACAGCACTTATACTCCGCACATCATTGATGAATGAACGTGCGTAACTCCCTTTTCCCACCAGCATGATGCTCCGGAATCCGACACCGACCGTGGCCTGCAGCATCTCGGTCAGCTGTTGTTCCAATTCCGCCGGCCTCATCTTTAGATGATCGACCTTCAGCGACACTTCCATCACACCGCGCCACTGACTTTTCGATCCGTGACAGACCTGGCACCGTTCCTCATTCTTGAACGGGATCAGCCGCGTCAGCACCCGCCTGTTCTTTTCGGAAAAGACCACCGGCGATTGTTTCTCGATCGCACCCATCACCGTCTCTTCGGATGCCAGATTCTCCTCTTCACCGAAATGGACGGCACCGAACCGGTCATACACTTTGATCTTTGCGATGAACGGAAGCCGGGAGGTCCTCTGCACGAGTGTATCCATCAGCTCTCCTTGTCCAGCAAGCATGATGTTCTTGAAACTCGCCGCCAGCGTATTGCTGATGATCTCGACGATCTCCTGCTGCGTCTCTGCAAAATTGTTGGACGCCATATCCTTTGCGTGGGCGGTCATCAGCGCAGGATCGAGCGAGAGTCTCGTCGCACCGCGCACAGCATGATCACTGCTGTGACACTGCTGGCACTCCTTCTCATTCAGCAGCGGCTCGATCCGTACGAACTGCTGTCCGGCAGAATCCTTCTGCTCGAACATCATGGGATGTCTGGAACTGATGGCTGAGCGGACACGCTGATCGCCTGCGCCGGAAATGATCCCGCGTCCTTCATCGGGGAATACTTCCTTCGCCTTATTATTATAGACACGCAGCGTTCCGAACTGAAGATTCTCCCGTGCATCGCTCACCAGTTCCGACGCGTACGGTGCTTTTCCGGAGAGCATCACATTCCTGATACCGACCATAACGGTCTCGCCGAAGAGACGCGATTTTTCGCGCTGCTGCTCCATCAATGCTTCAGATTCACGATGGATGGAGATCATCACATACGAACCGAATCCGATCACGAGCACAAGAATGATCAGCAGCAGTATCTTTATTTCCAGACGGTTTCGCATTGGTTTGATCGGGTTATTGTTTCGATGATGTTGTCAGCGGAAGGAATCCTTTGAACGAACCGACCGTGGAAAGTATGATGCAGAGGACCATGATGAAAAGACCATATGTTCTGCCGAAATTCTCACCGGCGTTCCTGCCGGCTTCTGCGGCATCCTGACCGTTCTGCCCCGCTTCCACTCCCGCTACTGCTCCCATCAACATGCTGAGGATGAGCATGAGAAAGAAATATGTCGCCGCAGAATACACTGCTGATCCAATGATCTTCCGCATCAATCCATTGGT
The DNA here is from genome assembly GCA_049317705.1 of Bacteroidota bacterium. GTDB lineage: Bacteria > Bacteroidota > Ignavibacteria > UBA10030 > UBA8401 > UBA8401. The sequence goes on from JBMOHT010000072.1 coordinate 16,348, forward strand.
GAACGGTGTCGCAGAAGCTTTGGTTGCTGCAGCCGGTGTTCCCGAAGGAACAGATGCTGCCTTTTCCAGTGTGCCGGACTGTTTCCAGGAATACCGATGGATGGTATTGCAGAAGAATGATCCGTCACCGGAAACTTCTTCACCGGCAGGGATCTCATTGCCGCAATATGCGCATTTCATCGGATGATTCCTTACTGCAGAATATTAATGAGGATCACGTTCCTGTTTCCACCAGCGCTCAACAACATCGCTCACATCGGTCGGCCGATCTGTTGCGACCCACTTATCATAGAAGAGGATATCGGAACTGTTCGGAGGCGGCTGCGGGAAGTCGAGCTGCACGCGGGACGGCAATGCTGTTGCGTCTCCAACGAACAATGCTTCACCCTGTCTCATGGAAGGAAGCATATCGAACATTCCGGCAAAGGAATCCGGCACCAGTTTTTTCACGAATGCCTGGTCCGTCGGATTCGTCAGACGAAGGATGACGAAATTATTACACTGCGAAAGGATCGTTTCGGAAAGTTCCGAAGGCCGCTGACTGACGATCATACAGCCCACACCGTATTTTCGTCCTTCTTTTGCGATACGTTCAACGATCTTTCTCGCCGCTCTATTATATGGGGTAGGGATCTGCGGCAGATAATTATGCGCTTCTTCGAACAGCATCAGTATCGGGAATTCTGTCTTGTCCTTATTCCAGAAATTGAAATCGAACACCGTCCGCGCCAGCAGCGCCACAATGGTGTTGACGATATCGAACGGCACACCGCTCAGATCGATGACCGTGATCTGTTTTTTGTTCTCAATGCCGAGCAGTTTATTGAGGATATCTTTCAGTGCATTCGAATCCTTGAACTTCTTCGGCTTGAACATGAATCCGTACCGCAGGTCGGTCATCTTGCTGTCCAGACGGACGAGGAAACGGGAGAACTGTCCGAAGAA
>JBMOHT010000073.1:0-17182 GCA_049317705.1 Bacteroidota bacterium
GAGGTCCCGAATATTATCAAACGGTCGGACCCGCTCAGCGAAGAGCGGAAGTATGCGGATCCCGCATACGATCATTATACGGCATTGCTCCGTTCCGGCCTGCAGCTGCTGCATGATGAGAGGATGGACCTGGCAGGGATCGACTGTGCATACGGCGGCGGACAGGTCCGCACGGATCTATTGCAGCAATTGAATATCACTATTGACGAACTGCCGCAGCAGCCGCTCTTTTGGATCGCCTATTACCGGACGAAGGATACGCTTGAAGCGTTGACACCGGAAGAGAAAGTGAAATACGAGATCAATAAAAAGAAGGAGTCCATCCGCCGCTTGAAACTGATCAACGAATGGATCGCCCGCTCCGGTGTGACCTACCCGCTCTCCAAAGCGCAGGTGGAAATGATCGCCGATATCCAGCTTGAAGTTGGTAATATCAGGACGATGAGGTTCGGCAATTCATCCCGCATATACTGCGATCTGGAAACATTCCTTCGCATTGTCACGAAGAGTTTACCGGAATTGAAGACGGTTGGAACCGAGTCCGCAATGACGGTAATTCCATATAAAAGCGGGGAGTTTACTCAGCTGTTCCGCAATGTGTTGAGTGCTGTCGACGCTGAATTGCATGCACATTTCCTTGACCCCGCAGATAGTACATTCTCCCGCAGCGGCGAAGAGTCTGTAGCATTCAACGGGAATCGTTACTCGTTTGAGATAGAATCCGACGGGAAAGTATTGCTGTTCCACACGCATCGGGGATGAATGTGCGCTTCCGTGCGTGATTGACTCTCAACGTGAACGCGCGTACATTTGTTCTATATGTGACGATATTCGCCGGCATCAGCCGCGAATTGGACTCCGGAAAAATTCCTTTCGACCGTTCTCCGAATCTTCCTCTTTCCATCCGCCGTTGGTACCGCTTACCAATACCGATTTGATCTTCGTCTTCCGTCCATTCGCATCGAGTGAATTATGAAACAGTTCCTGTTGTTCGCGATGGTCCTCATCATCTGCACTGCAAGTTCCGCACAATACGAAGAATCATATATTCGCTTTATCCTCCGCGGCACACCGCAGGAGAAGGATTTGCCGGACGTCATCTCCATTGCCGCTGTTTCGGGCGATACGGTCTTTGCTTTCGCTGGGAAAGAAGCATTATCTGCAATTAGGACGATGGGTTATCTTCCCGAAACTCTTCCGATGCCGGGAGCATTGAGTGTACATCACATGGCGGACTCGCCGGAGCACATGGCGGTGTGGGACCGGTATCCCACCTATCAGACCTATCTTGAGTTGATGCGAGGATATGCTTCGAAATATCCTGCACTGTGCCGATTGGATACGATCGGATTCTCTGCACAAGGAAGACTTCTCCTTGCACTGAAGATCTCAAAAAATGTCTCACTCCGCGAGGATGAACCTCAGATCCTCTACACATCATCGATGCACGGGAATGAACTGACGGGGTACATTCTGATGCTCCGACTGGCGGAATATCTGTTGTCGAATTACGGTAAGGTCACTCCCGAAGCTGTGCGTATCACTTCAATTCTCAATAATATAGAACTGTATATCAATCCTCTGTTCAATCCGGACGGAGCGTACCGTCTGGGGAAAGACACGACCATCATCAATGCCACACGCGCGAATGTGAACGGCAGGGACTTGAACAGGGATTTTCCGGACCGCATCTCCAGTCCTGCCAACGGCACCCGCGGCCGTCAGCCGGAGACTGCGGCCATGATGCGGTGGACGTTCGACCATAATTTTTCTCTCTCGGCGAATTTTCATGGAGGTGCTCTCGTGGCGCTCTATCCGTGGAGTGCCGGAGTGAAGAGCGGTGATTATGCCGCTTGTCCAGATGATAAGATCTTCATTAAACTTGCCACTGTATATGCAGCACCCAATCCGGATTTTGCGAAAGGGGGATTCAAAGGGGGAATATCCAACAGCAACAATTGGTATGAGGTGCTGGGAGGAAGGCAGGACTGGATGTATGCGCGGCAGGGAGGTCACGAATTGACGCTGGAAGTCTCTTCCGAATATATCGCACCCGATTCGCTCCTTCCCGGATTCTGGAACAGCAATAAAGAATCGATGCTCGCATTTTTAGAGCAGGGGATGAAAGGACTCCGCGGACGTGTCACTGCAGCCGGCCTGCCGATGAAAGCGAGTATCGATATAATAGAGATAGGAAATTCACCGGTGTTCTCCGATCCTGCTGTCGGCACATTTCTGCGTCCGCTCGTACCGGGAACATATACCGTCGTCGCAAGCGCGTACGGCTACAGGAATGACACGATACGGAATGTTGTCATCACCGATTCCGGTGCGACCCGGCTGGATGTTGAATTGCAAAAAATCACTTCCGCCGCTTCCGTGATGACAGTTCCTCCCGAACGATATTCCCTTGAACAGAATTATCCCAATCCGTTCAATCCATCAACATCGATCACATATCACGTTCCCGAACAAAGCATCGTGCGGCTGACCGTCTATAATACTCTCGGACAGAACGTATTCGAACTTGCAAACGAAGAAAAGCGAGCCGGAACGTTTGAATACCGTTTCAATGCATCATCATTGTCTTCCGGTATGTACTTTTACAGATTTGACGCTTCTTCAATTCAGCATCCGGGCAGGCGATTTACGGAAACGAAGAAAATGATGCTTTTGAGATAAATTCACTGTTGTTGGTGGGTCGATTACTCAAGCAGGCCTAAAAGACCAATAAAAATGATAAGGTTTTTCGTAACATCGGACTGCAATCATTCGTAATATTCGTCTATTGCTTTCTACGAACATCAGAAAATGTTTCCCAATATTTCAGGAGGATCAATGTTTCGCATCGTTCTATTGGCAGTTTCTCTTATTCTGGCAGTTGTGCCGCTCGTTTCACAGACAACGGTCATGGATTCTTACTCACCAACCGATTTCCAATCCGCCACACCCGCTGCATCACAATCCGGATTTTACGGTATCGATAATCCGGCCGGTCTCACATATCTTCAAGGCGTCGATCTTTCGCTGTATATGACGGACAAATATCAAAAGAATGCATCCAACCATTGGGGAGTGTTCCTCGGTTCGAACAACGGTGCATTCAGTATGGTAAGGGAAAAGACATTGTTTGGATCGATGAACCGGTATTCCGTCGCGACGGCGTTCGGAGACCGGGCGCTGAGCGGCGGTATTGCCTATAGTTGGACCGGCGCCGAGAATGCGGTGCTCGACCAGACAAAATATCTTACGCTCGGACTGTTGGCGCGTCCGTTTTCGATGTTGTCGGTCGGCGGAACGTATGCTCCCGTAGTGAACGGCACCGGCTGGCGCGGCGGAGCGGATGTCGGCATCCGTCCCTTCAGCACAGAACTGTTGACCATCTTCGGTGAATATGCTGTGCAGCATCTTCCGATGACGAAGGACGAAACATGGAGCGCAGGTGCAATGATCGAACCGATCGCCGGTGCACGCATTACCGGACGATATTTTGAGAGCGGCGCAATGAATATCGGCATTCAGCTGAATCTCGGACACATCGGCGCAACATCCCAGTCCCATTACGACAAGAATTCGAAGTATGCTTACAATACGTACGGCGTCCGCATGGGGGTGTACGACGGGAATATCCTGGGTTCCTTTGCCGGACAAAAATCAAAATATGTGATGACGGACCTCAGCGGAGAGATCGGATATCAGCGTTTTGAATTCTTCGACAACAGCAAAACATTGAGTTCCATTCTTGCATCTCTCGAGACCATCAAGAACGATCCTGCAATTGCAGGAATTGCCATCAACACCGCTACGCTTTCCTCCAACCGTGAACTGCTTTGGGAAGTGCGTGAGAAACTGAAGGAATGCAAACAGGCAGGGAAGAAGATCATCGTCTATATGGAACGAGGCGGTATCGACCTCTATCATTTTGCATCCATCGGGGATAAGATCGTCATCGATCCGACGGGGACGCTGTCGCTCGAAGGATACATGATGGGACGGACCTATCTGAAAGGAACGCTGGAAAAACTAGGCGTCGGTTTCGATGAATGGCGGTTCTTCAAATATAAATCGGCGAATGAATCGTATTCCATGGATAAGATGTCCGACGCGGACCGGGAACAGCGTCAGGCGATCGTGGATGCATGGTATGGTATTGCGCGCAAGGATATCGGTGAATCACGGAACATTTCTCCTGCACGGTTCGATTCGCTCGTCAACTCAGCAATGATGCTGACTCCCGAAGATGCGCGTGCTGCCGGTCTTGTGGACAGTATCGGCCGGTGGGAAATGGTAAAAGAGATTGTGAAAGCGGAAACGGGAAGCGAGAACGGCTGGGCTGCTGCGTCGTCCATCCGCAATCGCGCGCAGTACTCGCGAGATATGAAATGGGGAGAAGAGCCGAAGATCGCCGTCATCTACGCGCTCGGTGTCTGCGCGATGGACGAGGGGATCAATGCGCGAACTCTTGTGAAATATGTTGAAGCTGCGGTGAACAGCAGCGACATCCGCGCGATCGTCCTGCGTGTTGATTCGCCCGGAGGTGATGCGATGGCGTCGGATTATATCGCAGAAGCATTGAAAAATGCGAAAGGAAAAAAACCGGTCATCATCTCGCAGGGATTTGTTGCGGCGTCCGGCGGATATTGGCTCTCCATGTACGGTGATACCATTGTCGCTGCTCCCGGCACCATTACCGGGTCCATCGGTGTTATCGGCGGCTGGCTCTATAATAAGGGAATAAAGGAGACACTCGGAATGTCCACGGATCTCGTCAAAGCCGGCGCGCATGCCGATCTTGGTTTCGGATTCCAATTGCCTCTCATCGGTCTCGGCGTACCGGACCGGAATTTAAATCTTGAAGAAAGGAGCAAGGCGGAGAAGATGATCCGAGGAATGTACGGCGAGTTCGTTCATAAAGTGGCCGTCGGCCGGGATATGACCGATGATGCGGTCGGAAAGATCGCGCAGGGACGAGTCTGGAGCGGTATCGACGGCAAAGCGAACGGACTGGTGGACGAACTCGGGGGATTGGAAACGGCGATCAATATTGCAAAAGAAAAAGCGGGGCTGAATAAAGATCAATATATAGAGATCGTCGAGATGCCGAAGAAAGGTCTGTTCAACGCAGGAGCATTCGTGCCGAAACTTATCGGAATAGAGACCGCAACAACAGCAAACAAGACCATCCAAATGATGAAGTTCCGGCTGGAGAATAACGGCAAACCGCTTCCGCTCGTTCCGTTGGATGATGTAGATCTATGGAAGCATTCAGGATACTAGACCAATACTCTTAAAGCACGAAAATGCAAAAGCCCGTGGATCACTCCATGGGCTTTTTAATTCTCTACCGGATAAACACTGCGCTGCATAAGCAAAATCTGGGGACGTAGTTTTCAATTGCTCTTACGTTCCGTCACTGTCCGCTTTCATTCCCTCCTGAATCATCACGGCCTTCATTTTCATCCATTTGATAATTATTGATGTTAAAACGGAGGTTGAGCATGATCACCGGAGATTCACGCCGGGAATAACGGTAGTTATAAAAATCGAACGATTCGCTCACCGTTTCGTTCGTCGATGCCGAAAAGAGGTCCCGGATCTGAAGCGTGGCCGTCAATAAACGCTCGAACAAACTCTGCTTCACCGCGATATTGGTGGAAACATATCCTTCCCGTCTTCCCTGGGCACTTACCGTGGGACTATTATACATAGCGTTCAATTGGATCGTTGTTTCCGATCCTAATTTCAATGTGTTGTTGAATCGAATATTCCAGTTAAAACTGTTTCGATTGAGATCGGCTCCGTTCAATGTTCCGGCGATCGTGTACTTATAGAGATTCCCCATCAAGTTCACGTTCCATTTTTCGACAGGATCAAAATTAGTGAATGCTTCCGCTCCGAGTGCGTAATCCTTCCCGATGTTCTGCGGTGTCTGAAGAGTAACATTCTCGGAGTAGAATGAACGGATCCGGTCGATCTTGTTGTTTGTAATCCGGTAATAAGAATCAAGCGAGAGAAGAGTGCTTCCGATGATCTTTTGATACCCAAGTTCATACGAATCGATGTTTTCGGGAAGGATGGAAGGATTCCCGATCCGGACATTGTACGCATCGATCCATGTCAGGAACGGTTCGAATTCCCATCCATGCGGCCTGTTGATCCTTTTGGTATACGATGTCATCACCTGATTCCCGGAACCGAGATCCAGAGAGAAATGCGCCGTGGGAAAGATATCCCACTTATCCATGGAGAAGTTCTGACCCTTTGCATTGATCTTCACTTCCCTTCCCGTATACTCTTCCCGCACGCCGATCTTAAACCCGAACTCACTGATCGTGCCGGAGTAGATCGAATACAGCGCATATTGATTCGTGTAATATTTAATATCGTTGGAAAAAAGAGGATTCCGTACGAATACGGCGGTAACAGGATCGTACATATCAAGACTCGTGATCTCATTGGACATCTGAAGTTCTCCCTGATAACCGGCTTCCAATGCTGAACCTTCTCCGAAAGGGAATTTGTAATCGATCTTCGATGTCAATTCATCTCCGGGACCCGATTCCGATGCTTTCTTTCCGTCCGTAATAATGAGACCGGAAATGAGATTGTTTGTGGTCTCATCAGTGCCGTCTTCTGCTTCATAATCCAATTCTATGGACAGTTCATGCCCTTCATTGTTGAACGGGTGATTATATGATGCCGTCAACTGATACTCTCCGCCGCTGCGGTTGCCGTCATTCCTGCTGACGGAATATTTTCTGGCGGAATTAACGGATGTCCATTCGGAATAATTGGCGAGAGTATTTTCAAGAGATCTTCGGCTGCTGTATTTCCCGCCGACGTTAAGGATCCGTTCGTCCCCAAAATCATATCCGACCGATCCGCGTACTCCGAAATGCTCACCCTGTCGGAATGAGCTTCCCTCTGAATTGTAGAACGAAATGAGACTTCCGTCGTTGGTCCAGTTGCGGCCGTTTTCCGTGGAGGTCATTGTCCGCTTATTATAGTTCAGACCAAAATTCAGTTGAATGTTTTTGTTCTTATAATCCGTGAGCATCTCGGCACCGTATTTCTCCTTTGCTCCCGCGTTGATACCGGCGATCCCGCTCACTCCGTTCGATGTATTCTTTTTCTGTATGATATTGATGATCCCCGCTGTTCCTTCAGGATCATATTTTGCAGAAGGATTGGTGATGATCTCGATATTCTCAATGGCCGTTGCCGGTATCTGTTGTAACACTGTGTTGCCGTCCATAATGGTAGGACGTCCGTCTATCAATACTGTGAAATTCGCGCTGCCCCGTAAACTGACATTGCCGTCAATATCGACTGTTACGGACGGCACATTTTCGAGCACATCCACTGCCGTTCCTGAAGTAGCGGTAATGTTCCCGCTGACAGAGATGACCTTTTTATCGATCTGATATGAGATGGGTGCTTTGTCCGCTTTTACCACCACATCCTGCATCTCGATGTCTTTATTGATAAGCATGATCCTTCCCAGTTCGATGACGGAACTGTTGCTGATCACGACATTCTTGGACTTGAATGTTTCAAAACCGATGAAGCTTACTTTCACGTAGTACGTCCCATTCTGTAGACCGTCGATCCTGAACTTGCCCGAGGCATCGCTGACAACTCCAGTCACGAGCGTATTGTTCTGCCCGGCGTGGACCATTACGGTCGCGAATTCGATCGGTTTTGATGTCCGTTGATCGACGACCGAACCCATGATGACCCCGCCTTTGTTCGCCCGGTCATCGACCGGTGCGGCGGATGAGGGACAAAAAAGGAACGTCATAAAAAAGAAGAAGAGAAGGGATTGATCTGTTGCTGTGTTGATCATCGATTGCATAGAGAATAATATTTGATATGCGAGGGGGAATGTATCTCGTCGCTCAGTGAATCGTAACGTTGTTTCATTGTACATAATAATGTATCCATTCTTCATTCTGACAGCAATAGTTTTTCAGTCGTGAAACAATATTTAAGGAAATCTTAAGGATCCTTTTTTATGCTTTCAGATACGATATTGTTGTGAATGACGATACGTTGTCCGATGCTGCTCACCGGGCGTACGTATTGTTCGTGTGCAGAAACAGTTTAACGACCTTCTCAATTCGTTGACACAATTCACAAAACAAATAAATACTCTTAATAGAAATCCGTTGTGGTGTTTGAGATTCCCATTTTTGTTTGCAGGAATTATCTGACCGGTAGAATAATGAGAATATCCGGTATGAGGTACTTTTCCATCTATCCGTTTTACTCTTTCGTGGTGACTATCCATATCTTCCCATGGTCTATCTTTTTGGATAGTTCACATTGGATTACCGCGTGTGGCGAGAACAGCAAAAGATATCGTTGCTTGATCGTTTTCGCTTCTACGCTTACACAGAGATTACAATGACTTTATCAAATGCTTCATATAATTCCTCGATCCGTAATTAAGGACATTCTTGTCTGTGACTCACAAATAGATGAGTGCATGTTAGTGCAATTGTAAGTAAAATGAATAATTAGTTTAAAAATGATGACATATTGATCCGTGAGAAATAAAGTTCCTGATGCCCGAGAGATTGAGACTTTCGATCGCAGGCGCGTGAATAATATTGTACATAAGATTCAAGTCAAGTAGCGACAAATATTCCCTGCAATGAATAACAGTATGAATCCTTCGACATATCAAGAAATAAAAGATCTTTTCGATAATTACATCGATATGTATTCATCCAGAAATGATCATCTGACAGATCTCTTCAGTTCCGATTTCTCCGGATTTGCCGGCGGCGGAAATACTCTGGTGAAGGACCGTGAAGAATGGATCGCAGTCACACGCCAAGATTTTGCGCAAGTCAAAGAAAAGATCGATATCCAAATTTTGGACCTGGCCATTCAATCGCTTGCGGAGAATGTTGCAGTGGCCACAAGTTTCTTCACAATTAAACTACCGATGCAGGATGAATATTTTTCAAGAGAAACAGCGCGGCTCGTCCTTATTTTTCATAAAGAGCTCGATCATTGGAAAATTGCTCACAGCAGTATCTCAATTCCGTACGGTCTGGTTCGAGAAGGCGAGATCTATCCGGTAAAAAGTGTTGAAGACCGAAACAGGCTGCTGGAAAAAATTATCGCTGAAAAATCCAGCGAATTGGAAAAGATCCATCTGGCACTGAAAGAAAGCGAAAAACTGTACCGCTCGATCATCAAAGCATCGCCTGAGAACATCACCATTACGGATATGGAAGGGAGGATCCTTTTGGTCTCTCCTGCCGGGGTGGAAATGTTCGGCATTAAAGATCCGGATGAATACCTGGGCCATACGCTTACCGATTTTTTAATCCCGGAGGATCGGGAGCGTTCGTTATCCAGAATGGCTGAACGGATGCGTGGTGCCAGTATCGGGATCAGCGAATACAAAGCACTTCGAGCTGATGGCAGCACCTTTGACATTGAAGTGAACAGCGATTTCATCCGTGATGACGATGGACGTCCGACAAGAATGGTCGTTGTTATTCGGGATATTACCGAACGTAAGCGTACAGAAAAAACATTACGCGAGAACGAAGAACGATTCAGATTACTGACGAATAATGTTCCCGATGTGATCTATTCTCTTGACGGAGAGGGGAATGTTGTGACGATCAACAGCATGGCGATTGAGCGATATGGATATACAGAAGAAGAATCAAAAGGAAATCCTTTCATGGGATTTATCCATCCCGAAGATCGTGACATTGTTGTTGGTTCATTGATAAAGGCCATACAGGATCAGCGCAAACAGACTAAGGGTCTTCAATTCCGTATTGTTGCTAAAGATGGGACGATCCATTGGTGTGAATTGAATTCGAATGCCCGCTTCGATGACGATCACCGGTACCTGGGCGAAGATGGAGTGCTGCGTGATATCACCGACCGAAAAGTGACCGAACAAGCATTGAGAGAAAGTGAAAATCGGTACCGTACACTTGCCGAAGCTTCTCCGGATTCTATCTATGTCATCGGTTTAGATGACCGTGTGCTCTATGTCAATACGATCGGTGCGAAGCAATTTGGAAGATCGCCCGGCTCTATTATTGGAGGTAAGCGATCAGAATTGTTCCCCAAAACTATAGCAGAACAGCAGCAGGTATCAATTCAAAAAGTGTTGACAACGGGCTTATCCGTTTCCAATGAGATGCCGATACAATTCGGCGATCGGCAGGCATGGTTAAGTAACTGGCTCGTGCCAATGCGTGATGGGAATGGCGAAATAGTTGCCGTAATGGGAATCGGCAGGGATATCACCGAAAGCAAAAAATCGGAACAGGCGCTGCGTCAGGCTCAAAAACTGGAAAGTATCGGAACGCTTGCCGGCGGGATCGCCCACGATTTCAACAATTTAATGAACGCCGTTTTAGGACAATCGGCGTTAGCACTGCAAAAGTTATCGAAAGAAAATCCAGCGGCAGCGAATATTCAGAAAGCAATAAAAGCATCGGAACGTGTTGCCGATCTAACAAAACAACTTCTTGCATACTCCGGCAGGGGAAAGTTCGTTATTGATGAGATCGATCTGAATATGTTGGTAAAAGAAAATGTTCAAATATTGGGCGTATCAATTCCAAAGACCGCAAAATTGCTGTATGAACTTGCTTCACCATCACTAAAATTCAGGGGTGATATCAGTCAGATACAGCAGGTGATCATGAACCTGATCATCAACGCCGGTGAAGCAATGGATCCTAATCCAGGGACCATCATTGTGCGCACCGGCATGATCGAGATCGAACAACAGAACAATGAATACTCCAAATATACCACCGCACCGCTTGCACCGGGAAGTTACGTGATGCTGCAGGTGAAAGACAGCGGCTGCGGTATCAGCGAAGAGACACTCACACGCATTTTCGATCCATTTTTCACGACGAAGTTTACCGGCCGCGGCCTTGGTCTTGCAGCTGTCCTTGGCATTATTAAAGGCCATAAAGGAGGATTGCGTATTGAAAGTGAAGTGGGGAAAGGTACACTGTTCGAAATTATTTTCCCATTAGTGGCGGCTTCTCAAACGAACGAAGTACCGGAGAAGAAAGTAGTATCGGTCGATGGAAGCGGGATAACCATATTGGCGATCGACGATGAAGCAGCGGTGATCGAATTGCTTGAAGATGTTTTGTGTGAGATCAACTTCACCCTGATCAGCGCGTTGGATCCGTTGGAAGGGATCGAGATCTACCGAAGGGACCATCAGAAGATCTCCTTGGTCGTGCTGGATTATTCAATGCCGAATATGGACGGCAAGGCAACATTTGAGGAACTGTTGAAGATCAATAAAGACGTGAAAGTTCTTCTCTGTTCCGGATATTCCGAAGAAGAAACATTGTCGGTATTCGGTGCAGACCGTCCGACAGGATATTTTCAAAAACCGTACAAACCGGATGCATTTGTGCAAAAGGTGGCGGAGATCATTTTGTAACACCGGCGGATACCCGCCGTCCTCAGATGGTCACATCACTTACAGCATAAAAATACTCCGCGACGATTCCGCTATTTTTCATGTTGAAAACCAACAGATCCTGCCATTGAGCAGGATTTTGTTTTGTACACCCGATGCCAAGGTATGGTTTCAGCGAAGGGAGCGTGGATCGTTCTATATATAGCCCGGTGTCGGAAAAAATACAGAGCATTCGCTCTGCATCAAATGAACTATTTACATGAGCATTATCCCAACGACAATATTCAAAGAACCTGAAAGGTATGTGCAAATCAAAAGAATATTGCACAGATATCTGAATGGTGTGTATCCAGGAATTACGGCAGACTTGTATGGCAGTACGTATTGAAGAGGCATGATGAAAATAGAATTAAATCCTAAACTTTTATCATGTAAACGGTCCAAATAGAGATGCATGATGACTTTAAGGACCAATGCAGCGACCGTTACGGTTCCGGAAATATTATGTAATATATGTACTGACATAAGTGTGATGACTAAATACAGTATACGTAATTATGATAAATTCTTCACACTGTATGTTATTGCCTCTTCAACGATGACCGTCGGAGTATGCGTCAAGGAACTATAAGAGCGAATTGAATTATCCTTCATACGAATGCCGGAATATCCGTAAAGTATAGACGGCGATCAGATTGTCTTCTATCAACAAAAGTATTTCTTCGATTCAGCAGATACACTGAAATGAGAGGACAGAAAAGTATCGATGGAATGAATTTGACATAGAAGACTGAATTATCTCGATTTAATTTTCACTAAAAACACACTTTTGATTCTACGAAACACGTATTCACGTGATATCATTCTAAAATTAAGATAGTTACTATTGCCAAAGGAATAGCAATCCATAGGGGACGGAGACCCGGACGAATGTGAGAATGAACCTCTGGATCGCGGATGCGTGAAAGAGGTTTTTTTATTTAAAAAGTGACAAAACGCAGAATTAAGGGATGGGAATGAGTTTTGCCAATAACATAAAAAACATGTTTGCCTTTTCCGAAGTGATAAGGGAGGAGCGGCATCGGCGTCAGCATATCTTTATTTCGGCATGCCGTGTCACTGTGATCGTTCTTTCCATCTTCCTCTTGTATTACGGTCTGTTTGACCGGTCGTATAATATTGTTCCGATGGCCGTTCTCTTGGTGATCGCTTCACTATCGGTATATCTTAGCCGGAAGGCTAGAACGGACGTGGCGGCACCGATGATGGTATGGTCGACACTGATAGGACTGTTCAGTTTGGCATCAGTCAATGATGGGTTATACGACACAGCATTGTTGGCGATCCCGGCGCTGCTATTGGTTGCGGCAATGTTGTTGGAAAAAGCTCATCTGAAAATATATTTTCTCTGTGTCACGATATTGTTGATAGCGTTGGGTTTGTATACAGTTGATCATCCGGCACGGTATCCGATTAAAACGATGATCTCAATAACAGATATATTTGACGTAACGATCATCAATATCGCAACAATGGGAATTGTACTGTTGATATCAACATATCTATGGGATAGTCTCCATAAGATAAAACAGGCCGAGACAAAACTGCTGGAAAGTGAAGAACGTTTTCGGATCCTTTTTGATCATTCTCCGGAAGCGTATGAAGTAGTGGACCACGACGGACGAATTGTCGAAGTGAATTCAGCAATGTCCCAATTGGGATATACTCGTGAAGAAATGCTGTCATTGTCCATCTTTGAGATCAAACCGGAAATTACACCGGCCCTGTTTGAAGAGATAAAGTCGACAATAATGCCAATGTCTTCATTACATTTTGAGTCGGTTCATCGTCGTAAAGACGGAAGTACCTTTCCGGTTGAACTGTCAATATCTTCCTTCCACCTTAACGGTGTGAAGAATTACATTATCGAAAGTCGGGATATCACCGAACGTATCCGTGCTGAAGAAGCACTGATATTGACACGCATGGGTTTAGAGTCTGCATCCGATTCAATATTCTGGGTAAAACCAAACGGTACGATCTTCGATGTCAATGAAGCGGCATGTCGATCTCTCGGTTATACGCGTGAAGAACTGCTTCAACTGTCCGTTCAGGAAGTGGATGTCCATCACAACGCAGAAGTGTGGGCGGATCACTTCCCGGAATTACGGAAGCATAAAACACTAAAAATTGAATCAGAGCATCGAACAAAGGCCGGAAAGCTGATCTCCGTAGAAATTGTGGCAAATTATATTCAACGGGGTGATGAAGAATATAATTGCGCCTTTGTTCGCGACATCACCGAACGCAAGAGAACAGAGGAAGCGTTACGTGAAAGTGAAGCGAAATACCGTTCATTGATCCTCTTCTCCAGCGATCCGATATTTAGTTTCAACCCCGATGGAACCTACCATTTTGTGAATGAAGCATTTGCGAGGACATTTGCGAAAACTCCTCAAGAGATCATCGGAAAAACACCCCATTATATTTATTCGGAAGACGAGGCGGAATATCGTTTAGCCCTTGTTCGGAAGATAGTTCAAACAAAAAGTAAAGCAGATATTGAAGTAGCAGTGAAGTCGGTGTCCGGAAAAATGCTTCATTTTTTAACGATGCTCGATCCAATATTAGATGCGGCTGGTAATGTTATGTATGTTTCCTGTGTTTCGAAGAATATCACCGATCGAAAAGAATCCGAGGAAAAATTACGGAAATCGGAGAATAAATACCGGTTGTTGCATGAAAGCATGTCGGATGGATTTGTCCAAGTGGATATGGAAGGAATGATCATCGATTGCAATGCTGCCTATCAGAATATCGTTGGCTATACATTGGATGAACTTCGAAGTATGACGTATAAAGATTATACACCTTCAAAATGGCATAAATACGAATCTGATATCGTAGAGCAACAAATACTCAAAAGAGGATTCTCCGATGTGTATGAAAAAGAATACCTTCGAAAGGATGGAAAGATCATTTCGGTGGAACTGCATGCTCTTCTTTTGAATGATGAGGTTGGAAATTCCCGGAATATGTGGGCGATCGTGAGAGACATTATCGAGCGGAAGATCCAGGAAAATACGTTACTCCAGTCTCAAAAGTTAAAAAGTATTGGAACCTTGGCCGGTGGAATAGCGCATGATTTCAACAATCTCTTGAATGCTGTCTTGGGACAATCATCGCTTGCCCTCAATAAACTTCCGAAAGAGAGTCCGGCGGCCAACCACATTACCAAAGCCATTAAAGCATCAGAACGAGTCGCCGAACTTACAAAGCAGCTTCTGGCGTATTCCGGTAAAGGGAGGTTTGTCATCACCGAGATCGATCTCAACACCCTGGTCAAAGAGAATGTACAGATCTTTGAAATATCAATACCAAAGACAGCAAAGATTCAATATGACTTTGCCTCACCATCGCTTCATATCAGAGGTGATATCGGCCAGATGCAGCAAGTGATCATGAATCTTATCATCAATGCAGGCGAAGCAATGGATTCAAATCCGGGGACCATCACGATCCGGACGAACAAGATCGAACTTCCGGAGAACAACTATGAATACTCCAAGTATACCGTTGCTCCGCTTCCGGCTGGAAGCTATGCACTGCTGCAGGTAAAAGACACCGGTACCGGTATCGGTGAAGAGACACTTACCCGTATTTTTGAACCGTTCTTTTCCACAAAGTTCACCGGTCGGGGACTCGGCCTGGCAGCAGTCCTTGGTATTATCAAGGGCCACAAAGGAGGGATTCGAATTGAGAGTGAGGAGGGAAAAGGAACGACATTTGAAATAGTATTACCGCTTATAGCTCCTTTGCAGATGACCGAAGTACCGCAGAAGGAAGATCATTCAACAGTGAACGGAAAAGGGAATACAATATTGGTCATAGATGATGAAGCATCAGTGATCGAATTGCTTGAGGATGTGCTGCCGGAGTTCAATTTCAACGTTATCAGCGCATCCGATCCGTTGAAAGGAATTGAGATCTACCAACGGGAGCATAAAAATATATCCCTGGTCGTTCTGGATTATTCGATGCCGAACATGGATGGTAAGACAACATTTATGGAACTGTTGAAGATCAATAAAGACGTGAAAGTTCTTCTCTGTTCCGGATATTCCGAAGAAGAAACATTGTCGGTCTTCGGAACAGAACGCCCGGCAGGATATTTTCAAAAACCCTATAAACCGAAAGCCCTTGTGCAAAGGGTAGCTGAGATCATATCGTAAACATCGGTGGTCTCTTGTCGTCAACACTTTGTACCATGCATTTTCAGTTTATATTTGGTTGAACAGTTCTTTTTTTATTTACGGGTGTGATTAATACCCGACGCATGCGTCGTGATGTCGATCCCGCATGTTCTGCTTCCAACAATCCCTGAATAATAATGTGAGGTAAATAGGAACAGCTATCGGACCGATCTATCGAACATAATATGACGTAACGACTCTTCGTAATAGCGGTTTGCCTAAAAGTATCAAATAGGCATATCGATAGAGATAGAACAAACCACCATTTTAATGTCTAATGGTGGTTTTCTGTTTTTAGCCGTCTTATTGAGCCCAATCAATATGTTAACTATTATTAACTAATAGTAAAGAATACTTGACATATTGTAAAATATGCATTACTTTTATGAGGTCAATTAATCGAATCGAAAAAAAATATGAAAACCAATTTACGGAAGCATCGATTCAATAACGGCGAGCTAAGCCAGCAAGAACTGGCGTCACGGGTGAACGTATCGAGGCAGACGATCATAGCCATCGAAAGCGGCGATTACAGTCCGTCGGTGAAACTCGCCTTGTTGCTGGCAAAGACATTGAATACAACCGTTGATCAATTATTCGAACTGGAGGAAAAAGATCATGAATAACCGGGATTCCATTACATGGTGGGCATCAGGCATATTTGTGCTGAGTATCGCATTGTTTGTAATTACAAACAATGATTCCTTCCTGCTGATGATGGTCGGTTTATATATGCTGCGGCCGACATTGTATGCTATGGGATTTGCAGTGAAACAAGCGGATGAACGTCAAATGCTCATTCAATATCGATCCGGGAATCTCGCGCTCACTGTTGTTATCCTTACGATCATGATCTTTATCGTTAAGAATCGAATGGAAGGGAAACCGTCCGATGATTTCAATGTGGTGCTGATCGTTGCGCTGGCGGCACGTGCGCTAACAGGGATCCTGATGATCAAAAATTATCTTGAGGCCGCCGTGAGGATCACTCTTGGTGTCGGCTTGCTGATGATACTGTTCTATTTTGCAGAGAACGGTCTTTCATTCAATGGCTTGATGGAATCGATCCCTGCAATGGTCATACTTGCGTTGGGAATGGTGGGAAAGAAAAAACCGTACGTCAGCGCCGTGGCTTTTGCAATTCTCACTCTTGTTGCAATGGTGGTGATCATGTTCTTCGCCCGGCCCGGCTTCACGTTTTACCAGGTTATCACGGCGCTTGTGGTCAGTCTGCCGCTCGGTTCTGTTGCATACTGCTTTTACCGCGGCGCCCAATCTCTTACAATGAACGGGAGTGAAAATATATGAAAAGGACTGCGCAAAATATTTCATTGATGATCGTGAGCATCGCGTGCATAGCTCTGCTTTCATCTTGTGATGAATGGTCTGTACCTAAGGAATTACAGGGAGTGTGGAGCGGGAAACAATATCTAAAAGTTCGATTGGAAGATGAGAATGGGAAATATCAATTTCCGGGAGATTCCGTCGTTATTTC
>JBMOHT010000074.1:0-17092 GCA_049317705.1 Bacteroidota bacterium
CGCGGCGGACATGGCGGACCAGGTGGTAACGGCGGACCGCATCGCCCATAACATCTTTAGGCAATAAAAAAGGCGAACATTCGTTCGCCTTTTTTTCTGTACCTCGCTGATCCCCGCGGGGTATTTTTATTTTAAATGGAGTGAAAGATGTATTCCGCGATAATCCGGTCCCAGCACCGGTGAAACGGTAACATCTTCTGAAATTGTCCGATGGAGATACGGGATCCCATAACCGATGGCACTGCCGACAGCGGCCCCGACGACCACATCCGAAATGAAGTGAGCGCCGGATGTTACTCGGAGAATGGCGACAGTTGATGCTAATCCGAAAGCGCCACCCCAGATATATTTCTTGTATTCTGAGTCAGGATGATAATCCGTATAGACCGAAGCAAAGAATACCGAAGTTGCAAATGCCCATGTTGAGTGTCCGGAAAAGAACGACCGCCGGGAATCATCATCCTGCTTCAACGACAGCGGTGCAGAGGTGCTATAGACGTAGGGTCTGATCCGTTTTGCACTGCCTTTCCCAAGCGACGGAGTGAAGGTGGCGAAAAGGACTGTCTCCAGATACATCGTGGAGATCGTGCCGGCATCTTTCCGAATGGCAGGGTCGAGCATCAGCAGGGCGGGAGAGAGGATGGAGGCTCCGACGAGGACATCACTGATCTTCGATTGGGTATGCGAATAATTCCCTGCGCTTATCCTGTCTATGGCATTGATGGAATTTTTGTCGAGTGCTGAGATCTCATTGAGAGTGAGGACAGGCATCGTATCGTCAATCGCTGAAGCGATGAATGCGACGGCAATGCCTGTTCCGAATGTGAGTCCGTCGGTCCCCCAATTTACACTATTATAAGGAGATCGGAACGCAGCGGAATCCTGCGCCGGAAGAATCTGTGAAGAAGAGAGTCCGAGGAATAAAAATAAAAGGTGTCTTTTCATGCGGGGTGTTGATGACGTTTGGGTAGTGCTGTTCCAATAAATACGTATAGTATGTCGATAATATAAGCATAGTTTTGAAGAAATTTCGGAGTGAATCCACGTCACTATAATTTTGTGCTTGACAATGAATATTTTTGGCAGTACCATTGATAAAATGTAAACGTTTACATAATTATCAATAGATTCAATCTTAGGTTCATCTCATCGAATTAAAATGTAAAGGTTTTCATTGACGACCACACGATCAAGCATCATTGATGTTGCAAAGAAAGCGGGTGTCTCCATTGCAACGGTTTCACGGGTTATGAACGGCAGTGACAAAGTGAAACCCGAAACGAGGGAGAAGATCCTCTCGATCATCAATGAGATGAAATATACTCCCAGTCCTGCAGCAAGAGGATTGATCATGCGGAAGACCGAAGCGATCGGTTTGCTTCTGCCCGATCTTCACGGAGAGTTCTTTTCCGAAGTGATCCGCGGCGCGGATGAAGCAATCCAGAATCAGGGATATCACCTGATCGTTTCCAGTTCCCACAATGATCCGAAAGAGATCGAAGCCGCGCTGAGGTTCATGAGGGGGCGAGTTGATGGCTTGGTAGTGATGTCCCCACAAGTTGATTCCGAGACACTGTTGTCGAATTTGCCGAAAGGTCTCCCCGCTGTGCTCCTGAACTGTCACATCGATAATCCCCATTTCGACACGATCGTCACCGACGGATTCGGCGGAGCGCGGGAAATGGTGACCTATCTGCTAGGACTCGGTCATACTCGAATAGCGATCGTGAAGGGTGGAGAGACGAACATCGAATCGCAGGAACGTCTTCGAGGTGTTCAAGCGGCCTTCACCAATTTCGGGATCCCATACAACACTGCGTTCGAGTTCGACGGAGATTTTACGGAAGCATCCGGGTATGAAGCTGCTCGCGAGATCCTGGAGATGGAGGTCCGGCCGACAGCGATCTTTACATTCAACGATTCGATGGCGATCGGAGCGATCGGAGCGATCAGAGAAGCAGGACTCCGCATCCCTGCCGATATCTCCGTCTGCGGATTCGATGACATCCCTGTCGCAAAATATTTGAGTCCTTCGCTTACCTCTGTTCATGTTCCGATCCACGACCTCGGAGTGATGGCGATCAGCAGGATCTTTGACCGGCTGAAGAATAACAGTAAGACACATGCGGCACACATCTTAGTCCCAACGACATTACAGATCAGGACCAGTTGTAAAAAAATAACCATTCTATCCAACCAATCAAAGGAGGAGAGTTCAGTGTAGTTCTTGCTGTACAACCGGCGGCAGTGCAAAACATGCAGCGCCGCAGAGTTCTCTGTTCACACAATCCACAAAAAACAATACAAGGAGATGTACTATGTCACGTACACGGTTACTGTTTACATACCTCTTGCTAATATCGGTGATCACAGCATTGTCTGTGGCACAGCCGAAACGGCCGGATGCAGTTTGGGGCCGCCAGGTTCCCGCCGGGACCATCACGCTTGACGGCGTGCTCAACGAAGCAGCATGGGCAAAAGCTGAATCCCTTTCACTGAAATGGAACGGCAATGCCGGAGATCCAGGAAGCGGTCAGCTCAAAGAGAACGGCATTGATACACCGACGGATCCGACCGATGCAACGGTGAAGTTCCTCGTGGGCGCCAACAATAAACTTTATGTTGCTGTCTACGCAAAAGATAAATCGATCGGCGGCGGATTGTTCAACCAGTTCGACGGTATGCTGATCGATCTTCGCGATAAGAAGAACAAGGATGCGAACACCGGAATGGCACGTCCCGTTGAAATTTTCTATGGATGGGTCTCTGAGGATTGGGCAGACAACACACTTTCAAAAGGGAACAAGAAGCCCGGATATTTTGGAATGGAAGGCGGACACCGCGACAGTCTTTGCACTAACGCAGATCTCGGCGATGCAGGCATCGTCAACAAGAACATCTGGAATGCCGTGACCAAAGTCTATGGTACAACGAACAACGACTCGACCGTCGGTGCCGTTGATACGGCATGGGTGACGGAATTCGAATTCGACCTTACCCGCCGCGGATATGATGTGGCAAAATCCGGCGGTGATATCGTCATGTGGAGCATGTCCTTGTACGATGCTGATTACCGCTGGCCGATTGACACCACTAAAGTTGTCGGTACCAGAACATGGATCCAGTGTCCGTGGGGTAACGCAGCGGCATACAGCCATCTGCGCATCTTCTCAGACCCGACAGTGACGATCAATTCTGCACTGCCGACCGTTGGATATGATGTAACGATCTATGACGGAAAGAACCACAATGCACCGAATGTCGATGGTAAACTTGATGAATCCGTCTGGAAGAATGTTCCGGGATTCAACATCAAATTCGGCGATAATGCACTTCGTGCTTCCTATAAGAACACGATGCCGTTCCGCAGCGGTCAGTTCCAGCCCACAGTATGGGGAGCGAAAGCAGACGTACTGAATCCTGCCGATGCAACAGTGAAGATGTTCTTCAAAGCTGATACGCTGTATGTTGGTGTAGATGTTCGCGACCAGGTCGTGCAGTATCGTCCCGAATTCGACCGCCAGGATGGTTTCCGCTTCATGCCGAAGAGCCGCACGGAACGTGATAATGGTGAGAAGATTCTTCTCTCCCGCGAGATCTATGTTCGTGTTGACACTTCCGCAAAGAAATATGCTATCGAAGGTTATGCAAACGAACTCGTTGCTGACACCAATGCGAATAAAGGAAGCAAGATCGCCCTCGGATTGAATGCCGGAACAACGGTGGATACACTCGGTGCAACTGCCGATGCCGGATATCAGATCGAAATGAAGTTTAATCTTCGCGCGCTAGGGTATTCTGCCGGTCGTAACGACGGTCTGTTCTGGTTCGGTGCACTGCTGCTGGATGGTGATACCTTCGGCAACACGCTCCCTGCTTACGGCAACCGTGTTTGGTTCGGTCAAGAAGGCACATGGCCCGATGGTCCCGGACTTGCATACATGGATCCGACAATGATCGTATCAAGCGTAAAGACAGGAGATAAGACAATGCCTGGTTCATTCGAACTGTATGGAGCTTATCCGAATCCGTTCAATCCTTCCACCACGATCGAGTTCTCACTGCCGCAGGAATCCAATGTGAAACTTGCTGTGTATGATATGCTCGGACGTGTTGTCTCGGAAAAAGTGATGTTCGGTCTTGGCGCTGGCCGCCAGGGATATCAGTTCAATGCATCGTCCTATGCTTCCGGTGCATACATCTACCGTGTGCAGATGCTGGATGCAAGCACGAACGAAGTGCTGAGCTCCAAAGTCGGCAAAATGGTTCTGATGAAATAATGTTCCTTTTGCTGCCGAAGGGTTGCGCTCTTCGGCAGCAGCAAAATTTGATGCAGGGTATGTGGATGCGGTCTCTGCTCTCCATATCCTTTCCAACGTTCATACCGTTCACCAGCAAGAGGTAACTATGTATATTGATTCCCACCAGAAGAGCATCCAGTGCCGATCCGGTCTCAGGAGTGCGTTGATCCTGGCGTTCGCCGTGTTATTCGCCGTGCCGTTCGTGCAGGCCGATACACGCGGAAAACTTTCCGGAAGGATCATCGATCAGAAGACGAAAGAGCCGCTGATCGGTGTGAATATCATCCTTGTCGGAACAACCATGGGTGCAGCGACTGACTTCGAAGGGAATTTTGTCATCCTGAATATCCCACCCGAAACGTACAGCGTCCGTCTCAGCAGCGTAGGATACGGATCGAAGATGGTGAAGGAAGTGCGTATCAGTTCCGGTGAGACGACGACACTCAACGAGACACTCGGCGAGGAAGTGGTGGTTGGTCAGGAAGTGGTGATCGTCGCGACGCGTCCGATCGTTGATACACGTCAGACGAGTGCGGTGAGTATCATGGACAGCAAAGAGATCGAAGCGCTGCCGGTGCAGGAACTGAACGATATCGTGAATCTTCAGGCAGGTGTGGTGGACGGACATTTTCGCGGAGGCCGAATCGGTGAAGTGCAATATCAGGTGGACGGCGTTTCCATCAACAATCCGTACGATAACTCCGCCAGCATTAGAATAGACAAGTCGATCATTCAGGAAGTACAGGTCGTGAGCGGAACCTTCGATGCCGAGTACGGTCAAGCGATGAGCGGTGTGGTGAATGCTGTGCTGAAGAGCGGCAGAACGGAACAATTCGATTACAGTGCCGAGGTCTATCTTGGACAGTATTCCGGCAGCACAACAAAATTCCCCTATATCAACAGATTCCGTCCCACAGCGATCCAGAGTTATCAATTCAGTCTGAGCGGACCGACCTACATTCCCAATACAACGTTCCTGTTCAGCATGCGACGATCGCTGGATGAAGGGTATCTGTTCGGAGAACGCCGGTTCAATCCGACCGACACCATGGGAAGCGATGCATCGCTGAAGAAATATCCGACCGGCGATAATGCCGTCACTCCGATGGGTTTCTTCAACGAATGGTCCGGCCAGGGAAAGATCTTCACCAAATTATCGAACGACCTTCAGCTGAGCTATCAGCTGGTGATGAATCAAAGCGATGAGAAGCATTACAGTTACGGATGGCGCTACAATCCGGACGGACTGAAAACTCCGAAGAAACAATCCTTGGTGCAGGGGTTCGATTTGACCCATACTTTGACGCAGACCTTCTTCTATAATATCAGTCTGCGTCAGAATAAATTCGATTATAAGGATTATATGTATGAGGATATCTTCGATCCCCGGTATGATTCCGCCGGTGTCGCGTCTGCAGATCCGAATTATGGCGACGGTGCGGTCGTGCAGGGAGTCGATCTTGGAAGGTTCATCCAGCAGAC
This sequence comes from Bacteroidota bacterium, assembly GCA_049317705.1. Classification (GTDB taxonomy): domain Bacteria; phylum Bacteroidota; class Ignavibacteria; order UBA10030; family UBA8401; genus UBA8401. The sequence goes on from JBMOHT010000074.1 coordinate 5,784, forward strand.
GAATTCCTATGTCGGGAAAGCGACGGTCACCTGGCAGGCGGACAATGTTCATCTGCTGAAAGGGGGAATTGAAGTGCAAACGGCGGAGATCAAATTCGGTTCACCCGGATTGTTCAATGCAGGGACCGGGACGGGGCTCGGCCGCATCCTTGAAGATACGTTGAATGCCGGGGTCGTGACCTCGCATCCGCGCTGGCTCTCGGGATTCATTCAGGATAAGATGGAATTCACTAATATCGTCATGCGCGCGGGAATCCGTATGGAAGCGTTCGATGCAAATACAAAAGTTCCGGGAGATCTTGCTAACCCGGTGAATGCGATCCCCGGCGCACCAAAAGCAGATCCGAAAGCGACCTCTGTGAAACTATCGATCGCACCGAGACTCGGTATCTCGTATCCCATCACGGATAAAAGTTCAGTTTTCTTTTCCTACGGACATTTCTATCAGTATCCCGCATTGGGGAATCTCTTCTCCAATTCCAATTATAATGTGCTCCGGTATCTTCAGGAAGGGGGCATCAGTTACGGTGTAATGGGAAATCCCAATCTGAATCCTGAACGGACGATCCAATATGAGTTCGGATACAAGAGTGCAATAACGGAATATCTGGGACTTGATATCAGCATCTTCTATAAGGACATCCGCGATCTGCTCGGCGTAGAATTCATCTCTACCTACACTTCGGCGGAATATGCTCGTTTCACGAATGTGGATTTCGGCGGAGTGACCGGTTCTACGTTCGCGGTGGATTACCGCGAAGGGATCGTTACAGCGTCGCTTGATTACACATTCCAAACGGCGCTCGGCAATTCGAGCGATCCGCGCGAGACCGCGAACAGAGCATCAGCCGGGGAGGATCCGCGTCCGCGCGTTGTTCCGTTATCGTGGGACCAGCGGCACACGATGAATGTGATCCTCGGAGTGAACGAGCCGAAGGATTACGCAGCATCGGTCATCTTCAAACTTCAGAGCGGCCAGCCCTATACACCCGAACTGACTCCCGGATTCAACGGTGAGATCGAAGCGAACTCCGGAACGAAGCCCGGATCATTCGTGACGGATGTGCGTCTGGAAAAATTCTTCACACTCGGCGATATGAACCTCTCACTCTATACAAAAGTGACGAATCTCTTCGGAACACATTATGTGAATGGTTTCGTCTTTTCGAATACCGGTTCGGTCGATTACAGTCTCAATCCATTCGTTCAGCGGGCTACACTTGCCGATCCGTCGCGATATTATACGCCGCGCCGCATCGAAGTCGGTCTCTCATTCAACGGTATGATCGAATAATCTGAACGGCAGGTCCACCATGATACGACGATCTTTAGGAGCTTATTCTTTTATGATGCGATCAAACTCGATACCCGTTACACTGCTGATGTTCTCAGCACTCCTGCTCACGACCGGCAGTCTCACTGCCCAGCTTCGTCCGACGGTCATTCCGGACAGGAGGAGCAACATCCTCTATGAGCGGAGCGGACAGCACGATGCCAATAATATCCGCACGATCTTCCATAATTATGGAATGGTCGGTGATTATTTCGGAGGAAGTTCTGATAACAGCATCAATCATACGATGGAGGTCCCGAAAGGGAGCGGCATCAACTATACGGACGGTGCCACTCCATTCATTCTGTCGCGGATAACATTCCCCGATAATTCGGTGAAGGAGATCATGCTGACCGGATATCGTGAGCGGCAGGAAAAAGAACCGTTCGCCCGATGGGATATGCGTTTTGAACCGAGACCGGGATACCTTCAGGCGGATCCGACGATCAACCGCGGACGATCCATTGCCATCAGTAATGATATGCGGACATGGCCCGATGAATGGTATGATAAACTTGCGGATACGACCGATCCGGGGTGGGCCGGATCGTGGTACGGATATTTCGGAAAACGTCCCGCTGCCGACCAGGAAAGTTTCTTTGTGATGGATGATAATTACTATTCGAACCTTCTCGGATATAATCCTGATTCGCGCGATGCGTCGAGGCGCGGACTCGGAACGTCGATGGAAGTTCGCGGATTCCAGTGGTCCAATCCTCAGGCAGGGAATGTGCTCTTCTATCATTACGATGTGATCAACGAAAGTACGACCGATTACAACAACAATCTCTTCTTCGGCGTGTATGTTGACGCAGGTGTCGGCGGATCGTCCATCTCCTGCGACGGCGTGTACGAATCGGATGATGATAATGCGTTCTTCGATCCGAAATCATTCGGCGTGAATCTGAACCTGACGTATACATGGGATTCGAAAGGGACCGGAGTTTCGCTCACTTCCAATTGTGCCAAGACAGGATATCTTGGATATGCGTATTTGGAAACACCCGGAAATTCGTTCGACGGTATCGATAATGATAATGACGGAGTGACGGATGAAACACGCGACGGTGGACCGGGAGTGCTGGTCCAGGGTGCATCTGCAATTAAAGCATACGTTCAAGGGAATCCCGGGAAATATAATCTGGCACTCTTTGATACTGCCGGCGGAACAGTCGAGTCTCGTCCAGCATATAAAACAGAGTACTGGTGGACCGGTGATGAGGACCTTGATTGGGTCGCTGAATTCGACGATACCGGTGTGGATGGATTGATGGGAACGCATGATGAAGGGGAAGGGGACAAGAAACCGACAGCCGGCGAAACGAATTTTGATAAGACGGATGTGGATGAATCCGACCAGATCGGTCTGACCGGATTCAAGATGAACAGGATCGGTGCCGGTCAGGGAGCGTCGAGTACGGAAGTTGACGGCATAGTTTTCTATAACGACACCCGCAGCGGTAAAAATTGGCCGAAACTGATGTATGATATGTGGAATGATCCGATCCCATCCAACCGGTTCTCACCGCCATTGGTGCTTAATTATAATATCGGATTCTTCTTCACATCGGGAACATTCAAACTGTTGAAAGGGAAACAAGAGCGGTTCAGTCTTGCTCTTGCGTTCGGTTCGAACCTTCCCGAACTCCGCACGGTCGTCAAGATCGTCCAGAAGATCTATTCATCGAACTATCAATTCGTGGTCCCGCCGCTCCTTCCTGCATTGACGGCGCAGGTCGGTGACGGCCGCGTGAAGTTGACGTGGAGTGATTATTCCGAACGGAGTGCTGATCCGGTGACGAAGAAGCTCGATTTTGAAGGGTATAAAGTATATCGTTCCACTGATCCGGATTTCCTTGATATCAAGAACATCACGAATGCACAGGGAACGAGCAAACTCCCGTTCGGTACCGTCCTTGCGCAATATGATGTGAACAACTCGTATGTGAATTACTCCGATCAGAATGTTGATGGAGTCTCATACTATCTTGGATCCAACACCGGACTGACGCATACGTTCACTGACAGTACTGTGAAGAACGGGTTCACCTATTATTATGCGGTAGTGGCGTACGATCACGGAGATGTGGATCTCGGGTATTATCCTTCCGAGAATTCCATTACGGTCTCCCGCACAGCACGCGGCGGAACGATCCTGCCGAAGAATGTTGTGCAGGTGATCCCGAATCCGCGCGCATTGGGATATACCGATGCTACATTCTCCGATCTGCGCAAGGTCTCCGGAACAGGAGCGGGGAGCGTTCAGATCAGCGTGGTGAATTCGAACGATGTTCCGAACAACAGAACGCTGATGCTGAAGATGCGTACAACCGATTCGCTCCATATCCGTGCAGATTTCTATCAATTGGTCGACAGCATCGCCGGCGATTCGGGTAAGGTTTACATCGAACGCGGTTCGGATTTTGATGCAACAGGGAACGGTGAGATCGGTGCGGGAGTTCTTCCGCTGGTGAAGACGAATCCAACGATCATTGTCGATACGGCAACATCCGGATTCCTCGCCGGAAGTCTTTCCAATGTGAAGATGAAAGTGACGTATGCACTTGCCGCGCCTCCGATCAATCTCCGCAGGAAAGGATTCCCGGCGGATATCGAGATCGAATATTTCAATACGGTCGTCGATACAACACTGGCATTGAACTTCCTTGTGCCGGGAGTTCCCGTGAAATTCATGATGTCAGCATATACTCCTCAAGGGAAGATCCGATTGAAGACCTATTTCACGGATGGTTCATTGAGCAAGGACAGTACATTCAATTCACCGGATGATCTTTTATATGTTGCGACGGATTCGGCCAAACAGACCTGGTCACTGAAGGTCGATACCACAAAGGTGAACGGGACCGTGGTTCGTCCTCAGCCGGGAGATAAATATCGGGTGAATTTCATCCTTCCATTCCAGGACGGTGAACGCTTCACGTTCAGGACCATCGGACAGACCGTGGATGGACAGAAAGCGAAGAATGATGCGGCATTCGAGCCGTATGTTGTTCCGAATCCGTACGTTGCTGCGGCAAGTTTCGAACCGGAGCGGTTCGCCGTTTCGGGGCGCGGAATACGGAAGATCGAGTTCCGTGGACTGCCGACCACATGCACGATCAAGATCTTCACGATCCGCGGTGAATTGGTGCAGACCATCAGCCATGACAATTCGCTGGAAGGATATGAACCGTGGAATCTTCGCACGAAGGACAATCTTGAAGTGGCACCGGGTCTCTATATCTTCTATGTCGACGGCGGCAATTTAGGAACCAAGACCGGAAAGTTTGCGATCATTAAATAAGTTTAAAAGGGTCACACCTATGCTGAAACGAACACTCACTCTTTCTTTGATCTTCCTGCTTTCCCTTACCGGACGTGTGCAGGCGCAGACGAATGTTGCAACGACCATCGGACAGTTCCTGCAGATCGAACCAAGTTCCAGGATCGGGGCGATGGGAAACGCCGGATCGGCGATCAGGAATGAACCGATGGCGGCATATTTCAATCCAGCCGCAGTCGGATCTGCAACGATGGCCGGTGTGCAGATGACACACAGCAGCTGGCTTGCCGATATCTCCTACGATTATGCGATCGCGAACATCCCGTTCGGGAATGGTTCGGGAATGATGGTGAATGTCACATCGCTGCGCTCCGGTGATATCGCTGTCCGAACGGTCGATCTTCCGTTGGGGACCGGGGAGTATTATTCGGTGAACGACCTCGCGTTCGGTGTGGGATACGGCATGATGCTGACGGACCGGGTCTCTGCAGGACTTCAGGTGACTTACATGCAGGAGAATATCTGGCACAGTAATCTCAGCACGTTCAGCATCAATTTCGGAACGCAGTACCAACTGACGGATGACGGAATCACGCTCGGTGCGAGTCTCTCCAACTTTGGTACACGCAATCGCTTCACCGGTCGCGACCTGCGGATACGGTACGATGCGAACAAAGATATTTACGGCGATAACAGTTCACTTCCGGCAGAATACTTCACGGAGGAATACGGTCTGCCGGTGATGTTCAGGGTCGGTATTGCCGCTCCATTGAAGCTTGCGGATGGACATGAGTTCCTCTTTGTTGCGGATGCGACACATCCGAACAATAATACAGAGAGTGTCAATATCGGCGGTGAATATACCTTCTCACAGATGTTCTCGTTGAGGATGGGATATCAGAATCTTTTTGAAACGGATGCGATCGTCGGACTGACAGCGGGAGCAGGCGTGCTGATAGAACTCTCCGGTATCGATATGCGTTTCGATTATGCATGGACGGAATACGGAGTGCTGGACGGTGTCCAGCGTATGACGGTTGCATTTTCATTTTAATTTACTCTCTTTGAGTATGAAGGTTGAAGAAAGGATCGAAGTATTAATCGTATGAGTGAATCTCGTTCACAGGAATTCCCGTTTGACAACGGCTACGGACATTTTGAAGACAACGGATGGAGTTACCGTATCACCGACCACCGCACGCCGAGACCGTGGACCAATGTGGTCAGCAACGGACTTGCCGGTTTCATCGTCTCTCAGAACGGCGGCGGATACAGCTGGCGTGAGAATGCTCAGCTGAACCGTATCACCCGGTGGGAACAGGACCTGATCAAGGATGAGTGGGGAAAATTCCTGTACATCCGTGATACACAGTCCAGATCATTCTGGTCCGCCGCATGGAAACCGGTCTGCAAAGAACCGGAACAGTATTCCGTGAAACACGGGATCGGATTTACGACCATCGAATCGAAGAATGAAGGGATCTCCTCTGAATGGACGATGTTCGTTCCCCGCAAGGATGCGATAGAGCTATGGCTTGTGACGCTCACCAACAACTCTTCCGCTCCGCGCTCGCTTCAGCTCTTCACCTATTTTGAATGGAATCTCGGCGCGGCGCCCGACTGGCACCGCGAGTTCCACCGCACGTTAATCAAGACCGCGTATGATGCTTCGCTGAAATCGATCATCGCCATGAAACGGTTATGGGAAGTCCCATCCGATAAAGCGCATTGGAATCGCAACTGGGAATATGTTGCATTCCACAGCTGCAGCGAACAGCCCGCATCGTTCGATGCGGATAAAGAATCGTTCATGGGAATGTACCGCAGTGAAGTGAATCCCATCGCCGTTGAACAGGGAAGAACAGGAGAGCAATCCGGGGACTGGCTTGATGCAATCGCGAGCTTGAACGTGAATGTAGAACTGAAACCGGGCGAATCGAAAACACTCGTCTTCGCTGTGGGAGCGGGAAAGAATAGCGCGGAAGTGAAAAAGCTCATCGGTCAGTTCGTGAATGTTGAGCATGCAAAAGAAGCGCTGGCGGATGTGAAAGAAATGTGGCGGGAGATGCTTTCCCGATTTCAAGTGAAGACCCCCGATGCTTCGATGAACACCATCTTGAATCCGTGGCTCCAGTATCAAGCCATCGCCGGACGATTGTGGGGAAGAACGGGATATTATCAGACCGGCGGTGCGTTCGGATTCCGCGACCAGCTGCAGGACAGTCAGATCTTTTTGCCGATCGAACCGCAGAGAACAGCGAATCAGTTGCGGCTGCATGCACGGCATCAGTTCAAGGACGGAACAGTCTATCATTGGTGGCATCCGCTTTCCGAAGTAGGACATCCGACGGAAATGACTGATGATCTTCTCTGGCTTCCGTACATCCTCAACATCTATCTTGAAGAGACCGGTGATACGGCGATCCTGAAAGCGAAGGAGCCGTTCCTTGATGACAAAAAAGGTTCAACCATGTACGATCATAGCTGCAGAGCGATCGAAAAAGTCTTGACGAGGATCAGCAAACGGGGACTTCCATACATCGGAGCCGGTGATTGGAATGACGGACTCAGTGCGGTGGGATTGAAATGGAAAGGCGAATCCATCTGGCTTGGACAATTCCTCCATCGCATCCTGTTGGACTTTGCAGTGATCGCGACAATGATGAAGGATACATCCCGTGCAAAAAAATATACAGCCAGAGCTGCGAAGTTAAAGAAGGATCTGAACAAACACGGATGGGACGGGAAGTATTATTACGGCGCGACGAAAGATAACGGTGAAAAGATCGGCAGTGCAAAGAATACCGAAGGGAAGGTCTGGCTCAATACGCAGACATGGGCGGTACTCGGTGATGTTGCCGATTCGAAACGCGCAGAACAGGTCTTCGATGTGGTGGAGCATGATCTTGAAGGAAAGAACGGCACGCTGCTGGTGAAACCCGCATACAAAACACCCGATTCCGATGTTGGATATTTGACCCGCTATGCTGCCGGCATGCGCGAGAACGGCGGTGTATATACACATGCTGCCACTTGGTCCGTTCTTGCCGCCGCAAAACTCGGCCGCTCGGAAGCAGCGTTCAGATTATTCTCTAAGATCAATCCTATCCGTCTCTGCGAGAATCCGAAAGAATATGTAGCAGAACCGTATGTAACACCGGGAAATATTGAAGGACCCGATTCCCGCTTCTACGGAAAAGGGGGATGGACCTGGTATTCCGGTTCAGCCGCCTGGTTGTTCAAAGGAGGCGTCGAAGGGATCCTTGGAGTGAAAGCATCGCACGGCGGACTCGTTGTTGAACCATGTATTCCTGCTGCATGGGGTTCATATACCGTGAAGCGTTTGTTCCGCGGTGCTGTGTATCTCATCTCTATTGAGAACCCGGAACATGTCGACAGCGGTCTTGTTTCTGTGAATGCCGATGGAAAAAATATCGTCCTTAACGGAACGAAACGTTCTGTGACACTGCCCAAAGCGAAGAAGGGTGCCACGGTAGATATCCGGATCGTCATGGGAAAATGATCCTTCATGACCGAATCAATGACCACTTTTCAAGACCAACCATGATCGTGTCGAGTACCATACGTTCGTTCCTTCCGTTGGTGTTCTGTGCGATCGTTGTGTTCTTTGCCTCAAGTTGTGCGAAGCATTCTGTCGAACGGCCACCTCTCGAGCGGCAGCATGACCTTTCCGACAGTGCTCTTCTTGATATCGTCCAGCGCCAGACATTCCGGTACTTTTGGAATTTTTCCGACCCTGTGAGTGGAATGGCGCGAGAACGGAGCGATACGAATTTCGGTTATGGTCATGAGGTCGCTGCAGTAGGAGGAACAGGATTCGGTGTGATGAGTGTGATCGTTGCAGCGGAGCGGAAGTGGATCACCAGAGATACAGCATCGAAATTCCTCCTTCATACAGTGAAGTTCCTGTCGAACGCGGAAACATATCACGGCGCATTTCCGCATTGGATGAACGGCGCGACCGGAAAGACGATCCCGTTCAGCAGCAATGATGACGGAGCGGATATTGTTGAGACGGCGTATCTTTTTCAAGGCCTCCTCAGTGCGCGGCAGTATTTCGATCGAGACGATCCTATTGAAGAAGAACTTCGGAGAAGGATCGACACTCTGTGGAACGCAGTGGAATGGAATTGGTTCACACAGAACGGACAGGATGTGCTCTACTGGCATTGGAGTCCGAACGTCGGCTGGGCGATGAACAATCCCATCCGGGGATATAATGAATGCCTGATCACCTATGTGCTCGCAGCATCGAGTAATACGTTCGCGATAGAACCGAAGGTATATCATAACGGGTGGACTGCTTCAGAGCACTTCATCAACGGAAAGAAGTATTACGGGATGAAACTGGCGCTGGGCTTTGAGTTCGGCGGACCGCTCTTCTTCTCGCATTATTCGTTCCTCGGACTCGATCCCCGCGGACTGAAAGACCGGTATGCGGATTATTGGGAACAGAACACGAATCACACGCTCATCAACCGCGCATACTGCATTCAGAATCCGAAGTCGTTCAAAGGATACGGAGAGAACTGCTGGGGATTGACAGCGAGTGACACGTACGACGGTTATGCGGCCAATGCTCCCGGTGAGGATAACGGAACGATCTCACCGACTGCGGCATTGAGTTCCTTTCCGTATACTCCGGAAAATTCCATGAAAGCGCTGAGACATTTCTATGATGATCTTGGGGATAGACTCTGGAGTGAATATGGTTTCGTTGATGCGTTCAACGAAACGCATGAGTGGACGGCAGGAAGTCATCTGGCGATCGATCAGGGACCGATCATTGTGATGATCGAGAATTACCGGAGCGGACTGCTCTGGAATCTCTTCATGAGTGCTCCCGAAATTCAGCAGGGATTGAAAAAACTTGGATTTAGTTCTCCGCATATCAAATGACCGTTTGATATGCGGCTTCCATCTTACGACAGAATTATAACGCGGATCGGTGTATGAAAAAATTATTAGCTCTTCTCATTATTCTCGGTACATCGTTCTCAATTTCTCAACCGCTTTCACCCATTTCCCCGCAGGACAGCACATTCCTCAGGATGGTGCAGAGGAAAGCATTCGATTTCTTCTGGAATGAAGCCAATCCCGCCAACGGATTGATCAAGGACCGAAGTGCGACCTGGTCCCCGGCAAGTATCGCATCCGTTGGATTCGGACTTTCCAGCATCTGCGTCGCCTCCGATTATAATTGGGTCACCCGCGAAGCTGCTGCGGACCGTGTTTTGACAACACTTCTGACATTCTGGACTGGTCCGCAAGGATATGCCGCGAGCGGTACTATCGGACGGCTCGGTTGGTTCTATCATTTCCTTACCATGGATACCAAGGTCAGGGAATGGAAATCCGAACTTTCTACCATTGATTCGGGTCTTTTACTCGCCGGCATTATTCATGCTCAGCAATACTTCGACGGACCGACACAGACTGAAAAAGATATCAGAGCGTATGCCGATTCAATCTACCGCCGTGTGAATTTTGATGCAGCAAGGAACAATGGGATCGCGCTGAATATGGGATGGCATCCTGAAACAGGCTGGCTGAACCAATGGTGGATCGGATATAACGAAGGGATGATCATCTATATTATGGCGCTCGGTTCACCGACCTATCCGATCGATCCGAGTCTGTGGGATTCGTGGACAAGCGGATATAATTTTTCGACATATTACGGATATCAGTACGTCAATTTCCCGCCGCTGTTCGGACATCAGTATTCGCATTGCTGGGTGGACTTCCGCGGAATTCGTGACAAAGTGATGAGCGGACACGGACTCGATTATTTTGAAAATTCGCGCCGCGCAACCCTCGCACAGCGTGCGTACAGCAAAGCGAATCCGGGCGGATTCAAAGCTTATTCGGATTCCATTTGGGGTATCACCGCGTCGGATGTTCAGGGAGGCTATGCAGCACGCGGAGCACCACCGGCACAAGGTGATGACGGCACGATCAATCCCACGGCGCCGGGAGGATCCATCGCATTCGCACCGCAGGAAGGTCTGCAGGCATTGAAAGCGATGTACAATAATTATTGCGTCGGAACTGAGACGAGATTGTGGGGACCGTACGGATTCCGCGATGCGTTCAATCCTCAAAAGAATTGGTTCGGTACGGATTATATCGGCATCGATCAAGGACCTATCGTGCTGATGATCGAGAATTATTTTACTCAACGAGTTTGGAATACGTTCATGAAGAGTCCATACATCCAGCTTGGACTTCAGCGCGCGGGATTTCAAAAGGTCACAGGAGTGGAAGAAACGAAAACACTTCCCGAACATTTTGTTCTGTCACAGAATTATCCGAATCCGTTCAATCCGTCCACGATGATCACCTACGAACTTCCTCATGAATCGCTGATACGGATGACGGTCCACGATGTGCTCGGACGTGAAGTAGAAACATTGGTGAACGGAACACAATCAGCGGGAGTGCATCAGATCTCGTTCACTCCGGGGACAAGAGCTTTATCCAGCGGAGTCTATTTCTATACTCTCACGACGGAACAGATATCCATCACTAAACGAATGATCCTGGTCAAATAATCAATCAACGCTCGGTCCGATGAAAAAATTCATATTCCTTTTTCTCGCAATACAGTTCCTATTCCCGCAATCACCGAAGCAGTGGGATCCGTTCCTCGATACACTGCAGCAAAGAACG
>JBMOHT010000075.1:0-17086 GCA_049317705.1 Bacteroidota bacterium
GAAAAAGAGGATTTACACGGATACGAAATGTAGGTCCGAGCGGTGCTCGGACCATGATTTAAAAACATCAACCGCAAAGGCGCAAAGAGAACGTGTAGGTCCGGACTCCTGTCCGGACCAGCGTTTACGATGCATTCGCCACGAAAATGTAGATACGGATATTTACCCGCCGTCTTTTTGTCGGGATTATCCGTCTCTACATTATTTGTAATCGCAGTGAACCGTTCGCTTAAAGCGAACGGTTCACTATAAACAAAAGGGGCGGACAATTTGTCCACCCCTTTTGTTTTAATATCATTGTCGAAAAACAACCGAACAACGAGGAACGCTAGTGCAGATGTTCTACTTCATGCGCCTTCGCAAGTTCCACCCAATCCTGCAGTTGATTACGGAAGAACTGAAAAGCAGCCCACAGATTTTTCTCCGCTCTTTCAGAAAGTCCTTCTGTCATTTCCCATTCATATCCTTTGATCTGTAGAAGGAATGTCTCCGGTTTTCTCCCATAGAGATCGCTGCAGAGGAAAAGCAGACTTGCCGGTGTCATCGTATGTGTGGTGAACGGGTTGTGCCGAAGCGGCCGCACAGGGCTGAATGTATAATCTGCGATATTGTTCTTCGTAGCATCAACGAATAATACAATATCATATTCACTCATCGTAAAGGCATCTTCAACATTCAATTGAAAACCATGTCCTATGGTGACATGCTGCGCATACTCCTGGGCAAGCCATGGTCTGCACATTTCCAAAAAAGCGAATCCAAGAGCATCGTCGCCCCGGCCCGCGTTCCCGTACGCATGGATCAATATCTTCGGTTTATTCTCTAATGCATTCATCTCAGCCTCCTGTCCAAAACGGTACCTTCAGCATCGATCAACGAAATATCCAGCGACATTTGTCCTGCCGCATGGGTGGAACAACTTAGGCACGGATCGAAACAGCGGATCCCCGCTTCGATGCGGTTGATGACCGGTTCGGGAATCACCGGACCGTCGATGAACTCCATCGCGATCTGACGGACGGTGCGGTTCATCGCCATATTATTTTGCGACGTAGCAATGAGCAGATTCACTTTCTGCAGAACGCCGTTCTCGTCGACCGTATAATGGTGGAACAACGTTCCGCGGGGAGCTTCGCACGCGCCGACACCTTCAAGTTTATTGATCTCCGCCTTTGATCGGACATGCGTTCCGAAGATGGACGGATCGCGGAGCAGTTCTTCCACTTTCTCCACGGAGAACAGCATCTCGATCATACGCGCATAGTGAAAATAGAAGGAATTATTCACCGCTTCGGTGGACGGTGCAAGCTTTTTAAAGAGCTGACGTTCCTGTTCAGCGAGCGGAGTATCGATGAAATCGCAGATATTCAACCGGGCGAGCGGACCGACACGGTACATCCCTTTAGGATAACCGTGCGGTTTATAATACGGGAATTTCAGATAGGACCACGATTCGCTTGCTTCACCGAAGTGTTTATGATAGTCCCGCGGATCGATGTTATCCGCGATGATGTTTCCGGCACTGTCCATAATACGAAGATTGCCGCCGTAATATTCCAGTTCCCCTTTCGGTCCGACCATTCCCATATACAATGAATGAAAATTGCCGAAACACGATACTTCCCTCGCGAACTTTTCCTGAACCTCTTTGATGATCTTGATCGCCATCAGTGCGGTCTCTTTCACTTCCGGATACCATTCCAACAATTTCTGCGCCTCTTCTTTCGTGAACGGTTCACGCACGCCGCCGGCGACTGCCCACGGAGTATGGATCCTTCGTCCGCCGAGGAATTCGATGATCTGCTGACCGAACTTACGGATGCGGATACCGCGGCGAGCCAGCTCTTTATTCGACTGCATCAGTCCGAAGATGTTCCGGACAGCCGGATCAGCATCAAAACCGAGGAGAAAATCGGGCGAAGAAAGATGGAAGAAACTGAGCGCGTGGGACTGGAGCCATTGACCGAGTGTCAGAAGTCGACGAAGTTTCTCCGCTGTTTCCGGAATACCGATCGACAGGATATCATCCCCTGCTTTTGCTGAAGTGACCAGATGACTTGCGGGACAGATACCGCAGATACGTGACGTGAGTCCCGGCATCTCCCAGAGCAGACGTCCTTCGCAGAATTTCTCGAAACCGCGGAACTCATTCACATGGAACCGTGCGTCCTGCACGACTCCGTGTTCGTCCAAATGGATGGTGATCTTCGCATGGCCTTCAACGCGGGTGACGGGAGCTATTGTTATGATTTTCGACATAAGAACTTCTTCTTCAGTTAAAATTTTATCATTGATGCATTGATGCATTGAATCATTGTTATCGAACGGTTAAATGAATCAAAGATTCAATGAACCGATGATCCAATTCCATTAGCCGTACCGAAGGAATTGGGTATTGAATATCGGTATCCGTCCCTGCAGCAGTTCGTTCATCGCGAACCAGATCTCATCCGGTGTGGGAGGACAGCCGTGCAGGAACGCATCCACACGAATCACATGGTGAAGCGGTGTAGCCTGTTCGCGCAGTTTTGCAATGAGCGTGAAATCATTCGGGACGGAGTTGCAGATGTCGGACAGTTCAACATACGCACGGTCGATCAGTTCTTTTTCCGAAAAGCGGTTCCGCATTGCGGTCACGTTTCCGGTCGTGGCACAATCCCCGAACGAGAGCACATATTTTGAATTCTTCCGGATGAGGTGCGCCATCTCTTCATTCTCTTCGTTCGTAACGGCACCTTCCACCAGTGTGATATCGACATCTTCCGGGAACACTTTCACATCGGCGATCGGAGAATAGACAAGCTGGATCTTCTCCGCCAGTTCGAGCAGACGTTCATCCAGGTCGAGGAAGGACATGTGACAGCCGGAGCATCCTCCGAGCCAGACGGTAGCGACTTTTGGTTTTATTATTTGTTCATTCATAAGTATTATTCTCTGTTTCGAGTGGTTCGACGCGTCCCGATACAAAACATCGGGACTTGCTCACCATGACCGTTATTTAGATCAATCGTTGGAGATCGAAACCCATTCCTTTTTCTGACGGGCAGTGATGATATATTTCAGGAATCCTTTTTTCTTTTCCATTTCAGAGACCGTTACACCTTTTTCAAATAATGCACCGGTCGGACAGACCATCACGCATTTTCCGCATTCCGTACAGGTCTGCGAATTTCCCCAATCATCATTCAGTCCCGAAACGATCTCGCAATTGATGCCGCGGCCGGCCACATCCCACACATGCGCACCTTCCACTTCATCGCAGACGCGGACGCAACGGGTGCAGAGCACACAGCGGTTATGGTCCATCACATATTCTTTATGTGTTGCATCGAGCTTCTTGTCCGGATACAGATACGGATACCGTACACGGACGAGACCAACCTGATACGCAAGATCCTGCAGTTCGCAGTGATTGTTCGCCACACAGACGGCGCAGACGTGATTCCCTTCGGATGCGAGCAGAGCGACGATCATTCTGCGGTATTTGTCCAGCTTCTCGTTGGAAGTGGTGACGACCATTCCTTCTTCCACTTTTGTCGTGCAGGCAGGAAGCAGTTTCGGACTTCCTTCCACCTGAACAACGCACAATCGGCATGCACCGACAGTGGAGAGTCCTTCAAGATGACAGAGTGTGGGGATCGGTATATGATGCTGACGCGCCACGGAAAGGATCGAAGCCCCTTCCTGCGCGCTGTACTGTTCGCCGTTGATCGTTAGAGTTTTTACTGCCATAAGCGTGGTATTCTAGTTTAAGAAAAATCGAAGTTCGTTGAAGCTTGATGCTGGATACTGGATGCTGGATACTGGATACGGGATGCTGGATCAAGCATCTAGTATCCAGTATCTCTTTTTATTTTTAATATCTATTTCTCAAAATCCGCGACAACTCCCTGCTCACCGTGATATGTTTCGATCGGCTGCAGCAATTCCTCGTATTCATGACGGAAGAATCGTAATGTCGAGAGAACAGGATTCGGTGCTGACTGCCCAAGTCCGCACAGACTTGTCTCTTTCACCATCATGCACAGTTCCTCGAGCAGGACCATATCATCCTGCGTCCCTTTCTTCTTGGAGATCTTGTCGAGCAGACCGTAAATGTGCCGCGTACCGACACGACACGGAATGCATTTACCGCACGACTCGTCCATACAGAACTGCATGAAGAATTTTGCCACTTCCACCATCTTCGATGTCGAATCCATCACGATCAGACCTCCGCTCCCCATGATGGAGCCGACCGTTGCGAGTGATTCATAATCCACCGGCAGATCGAGATGATCCGTTGGGATACAGCCGCCCGACGGACCGCCGGTCTGTGCTGCTTTGAACTCAGTTCCATCGGGTGTACCACCGCCGATGTCGAAGATGATCTTGCGGAGCGGAATACCCATCGGCACTTCGATAAGCCCGGTATTTTTGATATTGCCGGCGAGTGCGAAGACTTTCGTCCCTTTACTCTTTTCCGTACCGATCTTGCTGAACCATTCGCTTCCGTTCCGGATAATGGGAGCGATATTCGCGAATGATTCGACATTGTTGATGAGCGTCGGCATTCCCCAGAGTCCTTTTTCGGACGGATACGGCGGACGCGGTTTCGGATTGCCGCGTTTTCCTTCGATGGACTGGAGGAGTGCTGTCTCTTCACCGCAGACGAATGCACCGGCGCCGATACGGATATCGATACGGAAATTGAACTGCGATTCGAGAATACGGTTGCCGAGCAGTCCCATTTTTTCGGCCTGTTTGATCGCCAATTTCAGGCGTTCGATGGCAAGCGGATACTCCGCGCGGCAGTAGACGTACCCCTGCGTCGCACCGACGGCGTATCCTGCAATTGCCATACCTTCCAATACTCTGTGCGGGTCCCCTTCAAGCACACTCCTATCCATGAATGCACCCGGATCACCTTCGTCCGCATTACAGACAACATACTTCTGCTCACCGTGCGCTTTGCTGACGATACCCCATTTCAATCCGGTGGAATATCCCGCGCCGCCGCGTCCGCGGAGTCCGCTCTTGCGAATCTCTTCGATCACGCCGGAGGGCTGCATCTCGTTGACGGCCTTGGCAAGTGCTTCGTAACCGTGCACACCGATATATTCGTCGATACTTTCGGAATTGATCTCGCCGCAGTTCTCCAGGACGATCTTCATTTGCGACGAAAAGAACGGCGCAGATGTATCCGTTAATATTGATTCTACTTTTTTATTGTTGAGGATGTGAGATTCGACGATCTTTTCCGCGGAACGGACATCGACATTCTGATACAATGTGTTGTCGGGCTGCACTTTCACGAGCGGACCTTCGCCGCAGAGACCGAGACATCCTGTTCCGATCACTTCGCATTCCTTGTCCAATGCATGTTCTTTGATCTTCGTTCTGAGCGCCGCGCTCACTTTGTCGCTGCCGCACGATACGCATCCGGCAGCGGAGCAGTAGAGTATCCTGTGCTTCTTCTCGGACTGGCGCTGCTGTTCTTTTTCTGATAGGTCCTGCAGATCTTCCAATGTCATTGTGCTACCTCGAGCGGTGTGTTCTTCAATTGTTCAACTCTTTTGATCGATTCTTCGGGTGTCAGTTTTCCAACGACCTGATTGTCCAGCACTGCAACGGGAGCGAGTCCGCATGACCCGACGCATCTGGCAGTGATGAATGAAACTTTATTATCCTTCGTTGTATGACCGAACTTGCATTGATGATGTTCTTCCAATGCGGTCTGGATATGTTCCGCACCTTTCACATAGCACGCTGTTCCCATACAGAGAACGAATGTGTGTTCGCCGTTCGGTTTCAGATTGAAGAAGTGATAGAATGTTGCGACACCGTACACTCTGCTGAGCGGGAGTTTCAATGCCTGCGCAACATAGATCAGAAGATCATTTTCCAGATATCCGAAGATGCCTTGAGCAACATGCAGAACTTCAATGAGCGCGTCGCCGCGTCCCTGATGTTTTGTGATCGCTCTGTCCAATAATTTGAAACGGTTGTCGCCGCTGGGGTGCTGCTGTTTTTCGCCTTGTGCCATAATCATACCGCAGTGAATGTGGAGGGAACGCTGTTGTGGTGCGGAGAATGGTCTTCACACCATTGCAAAATATTCTGCAAATAGTGTGCTAATGTTTATGGAGTTTTAGAGTTCGATTTCGACAACACCAATTTGTCCTGTTTCCGAAAGTGAGAAAGAGTGTTGAAGATATTTTCAAAAACAGAAATATCCCGATGTTGATATTTTCAACGTCGGGATATTCATCAATCAACGTTTGTCTTCCTATTTCAACAGGATCATTTTCTTTGTCTGTCTAAAATTTCCGGATTCGATCCTGTAGAAATATACGCCGCTTGTCAGTTTGGATCCATCGACCATGGCGCTATATACTCCCGCCGATCGGACATCGTTCACCAACACCAACACCTCCCGTCCTATCACATCGAACACTTTCAGTGTCACATTTCCGGAAACCGGAAGTTGATAGACAATCGTTGTTGCAGGATTGAATGGATTC
Organism: Bacteroidota bacterium; assembly: GCA_049317705.1. GTDB lineage: Bacteria > Bacteroidota > Ignavibacteria > UBA10030 > UBA8401 > UBA8401. The sequence goes on from JBMOHT010000075.1 coordinate 6,504, forward strand.
GGATAATTCTGCTGCAGCCGGTACGATCTCGGCGTGTCAGTCGGGTCAACGATCATTGTCAGCATCGAAACCGGATAACTCGTCTGTGTGTAATATCTGCTGCTCCGCAGCGCTCCCGGAGGCGTTTGTCCAATTCCTGTATTATCTTCGCTTCGTCCCACAGAAGAGATATAATAGAAGTACTGTACTCCCTTTTTCCCCGTGGAATCAGTCCATGACCGGACACTCTTATCACACGAAAAGATCTTTTCAGGCTTGGAAAAATAATTCCCTTCCTCCCGGTAGATCTCAAATCCCGAAAGACGTGCATCATCCTCTGAAATGACTTTCCATTGCAGGTGTATTTTATTTTCCAACAAACTGACTGCGAATTCCTTGGGGGGAGCGGGCGGCAGCGGTATATTGTATCCTGATTGGTAGTTTGCCAATGCACGGCGGAACGTTTGGAACAAGGAATCGCGTCCAGTATAGACAACAGCATTCTTTTGCTCGGCTGTGATCTCGCCCGATTTGAATTTTTTCCCTGTCTCGAATGCCGTTTCTTCATTAATGCCTGCCGCCGCTTCCGCAAGAATAATCTTCACGCTGTCACCCGCACCGATCGTGTATGGACCGAATCCGAGCGATGCAGAATATCCTCCTGACGTTCCGAACGACGGGTCGCCGTTTGCACCAACGAGATCTGCATGACGCTTTGCCGCTCTTCCTTTTGTCATCATGGCATAGCGTAACGCCATCGCTGCTGAATCAACAGCAGTATTCATTCCGAAGTACGGACCGTCCGAATCCTCATATGCAATAGTGGAAGGTTGCGCGCGATCATCAGAGGTATCCTTTGCGGATTTGTCGGCATGAAGTACCGCCACTCCCACAAACTGCGGTGCACCAAGCCTTCCTGATGAATCGGACTTGTCGAGGTATCCCTGAAACACCGGTGCACCGATATTATCGTATTGTGTGAACGAAGGATATCTTCCATGCCAACCGTACACTGCACGGATATCATTGTCCTTATTTCCCGGAAAGAATGTGTTGGCAGGATCAAGTCCGTCCCCGCGCGAATCGATGAGTGTATTGATTCCCCAGCCCGTCGCATTACCAATGACATATCGCGTATCAGCATTGAGTCCCCAGCGGTATAAATAATAAAGATATGCTCCATCCACACTATACGAGTTGGCATTGATCAATGTATATTCCGAGATCAAATAATTATCATGGAACTGCTGACTGAATTGACGGATCGTTCGTTTGATCGTCAATCCGGAATAGGTATAGATCTCATTCACGATCATCCTGTCCCCCCGCAGCGTGGAATCCACTTCATCGATCATCACATTTTTTTGATAATCCATAACTGACGGTATCGCCGTTTTGCTGATCAACGAAAATTTATACGGGATCAGCTCTCCGAGATTCGAACTTCGCGGACCGATGAAGATCACTTTTTTCTTCGTCGGGGAGAGGCTGAGCGGATCTTTGAATCCGATCCAAAACGCTTTCGACACTTGCATATCCTGATTCGGGCGAAGGGACGGATATGTCCATCCATCCTGCTGAAGATTGCTGCGGTACTCTTCCGGCTCTGTTCCGATATCGGCGAACCAATTCTGCAGTGAACCGACCGACAGCCATTTCGTCTTTTGGGAAAATTGAGACGTTATTGTACCATATGCTATTCCCGTTTCGGATGCTGCAAGAAGTGCATTTCCGTTCCATATCATTGATGAAATAACCATGGTGTTCTGACTTTGCCATGATATTCCATCATCCGTTGATCGGAACGTACCGTTCGATGATGATGCAAAGAGCAGTGAAGGAATAGCCGACGATGAGATGGAAAGAACGCTCCCGTTGATCGTTCCCATTTTATCCCACGTAACACCGTAATCCGGAGAACGGTAGAGTCCATTGATCGAACCGGCGAACAGATATCCCGGATTGGCAACAAACAATGTGTTGATCTTTCCGGCAGTGCCGACAGAAGTCCATGTGTTGCTGTTATTCGGTTTTCGGAAAAGTCCGCTGCCGGCACCGGCTATGAGCGCATTGTTATTGGCGTTGATCAACGACGTAACATTCTGTACTTCGATGCCGCTGTTACGCGTCTGCCATGTTGCACCGGAATCAGTTGATGCATATACACCGTTATCCTGAACTCCCACATAGAGTGTGCTTCCAAGTTTCGCTATAGCAGTGGTTCCTTTACCGGAAACAATATTTGTTGAATGCCAGGACGATCCGTTATCCGTGCTTCGGTAAAGTGATGTACTGTCGCACACAAAAACATACGTTCCAAACCGATACATCGACCGGACATTTTTCGGAACAAGCGAGAATTTATTCCAAGTAGCACCCTTATCAAATGAACAAAAGATCCCCTTCCCCTTTACGCAGGCATAATCAACACCGAGATATGCATACACTGACGTTATCTTCGAAGCTCCAAACCCCGTTTGCAGTAGTTCCCATGATGTCAGCTGTTTGTTCCATCGATAGATTCCCTTCACAGAGGAGGATGCATAGAGCGATCCGTCAGGACCTGCGGCGATATCGTTGATCACTTCACCGGACATTCCGTTATTCACCGGAACCACCGTTGAATTCTTCAACCGATAGACAGATTGACTGAGCAGAAACAATGATGAATCGGCATATAGAATCTTTTTGGGAAGGAAGTTGTTGATGCCAAGGTTATTCCAGGTCGTTCCATGATCGGTGGAACTGAATATCGAAGTGTCCGCCGCTACGAAGATCGTTCCATCCGGACCTTCAGTCAATGCAAGGCACGATCTTCCATTGAAGAAGTTCACGGGATTCCATTGCGAAGCATTATCTGTCGATCGGTATAAGCCGGAAGCAACTGCGATGAACAATGTTCCGTCGGCAAGTCTCAAAAGGTCATTGGATATCCCTGATGTCGGCATGCCGTTCCGCGCGAGTCCCCACGAGAGACCATTGTCTGTCGATCGGTAGAATGCTGAAGAAGGAAGTGCAAAGATCGTATCATTACTTGAAATGATCTTTTTTATGTAGGGATTCAATAATCCATTCACCGCAAGGTTCCATGATATCCCATTGTCGGTCGAGCGGAACAATGTCTTCGTTTTATTGAACGCAACAAATCGTGCGGTTTTGGAATACCCAAATGCACTGATCTCATATCCAGGCTGCGCCGTGATGCCCACACCACCGTTCGCCCAGATATTGGATGAATCAAGCATAAATACACCGGAGCCGGAACCGGCGAGTAATGTACCATCCGGTAAAACTCCCAGTGCCTGGACCGGTTGTTGTAAATTGTTATTCACCGTCCACCAGGAAAGCGATTGTGAAAGGAGGAAGGGTGAAAGCGTTGCAAAAAGAAGTATCGTTCTGAAATACATAAAAGGCCTTTTCAAAGGAAAGAAGTGTGAAGGTTCAAGCCATTAAGTGTACTACTTTCTTCCTCGGACAGCAATCACGTGAATACGTACTTTATCTAAACGAAAAACGGCGGGGATCAAAACTGCTGATTCCCGCCGTTTGTTTTTATGTCATAATGGAATGACGATGTGTGAAGCATCACCAACAGCATATCGTTTGGAGTAACCGTCTACAACACATGTACCGCAAACTACTGCATTTATTTCTCAAGGACGAAGCAACGCTTCGTCCTACAATTATTTTAGGATGACCATCCGTTTTGTCTGCACACGATCATTCATGCGCAGCGTATAAAAATAGATACCGCTCGGTAATGACCGGGATGACGACAGGTCCATTACTGCCGTATGCGTTCCCCGTTCCTGATATTCATGGACCAGAGACAACAATTCCTTTCCCAGCATATCAAACAATTTTAAATCAACAACTCCCGGATTGGGGATCGTATAGTGTATGACCGTTGAGGGGTTAAAAGGATTGGGGTAATTTTGTTCAAGGTCGAAAGTAAGGACTTTTTCCGTAGCAATTCCGGGAATTCCGGTCATCATAATGATCGGAATGCGCCATACCCCAAGACCTGCTGCTGCAAATATGTATTTATTTTGTCGGACCATTGAATAGATCGGTCCCAATTGTCCTCCGTTACATAGTCGCCAATGATCACCGGAATCCTCAGAAATATATACATAATACCCATTGGATTGAAAGATGAGAGAGTTGTACACGAGCATGTCATGCACATCTATTCCGAGTATTCTTGTCCATCCCTTTTTGTCCATCGCATATCGATATGTCGCATCGGCAAGTCCGGCATACAAATTAGAATCGACCATGACCATTGCCCTCACGATGGTAAAATGTCCATTGTCATTGATCGCTTGCCACGTTGTACCTCCGTCCTGAGAATATGAGATACCGTTCCGTCCGGTGCCGATGAACATATATTTCGCATTCCAGAACATTGAACTATAGATCGTTTTCTTCGGAATTCCTGTATTCACAATTGACCAATGTTCACCAAAATCTTTTGAAACATACAATCCTGCGGTATCGGTGCCGCAATAGACCACGGAACCATTGTTCTTCAATAATGTGATCCATGCATTCCCTATATTCGGACCGCATAATGTCCACGTGATCCCTGCATCAGATGAGCGATAGAGTTTATTCGGAAACACATTGACAAATATCAATGAATCTGTCGCAATAACTTCACTGCAGTATTTTCCCGAAACATCACCTTGACAGCTCTGCCATGTTTCTCCAAGATTATTGGTATAAAAGACACCTGCCATCGAAGCAGCATAAATTGTGTTTCCTGCGACAGCAAGTTTTTCTACGCTATACGAACTAAACACATGATCCCATTGACCATAACCGTACGAGTAACTGAGAAGTAATATCACAACAATGTATTTTTTCATAAAGATGATCGTTATTATCTGATCGAACACTTGACGGTCTTTTGCATGCCATTGATAATGTACGCAATAATTGTTCATTAACGGCTGAAAAGGTGATCGGACATTGCCGACATTAGGGAGGTCAGGAAAGAATGGGAAGAACGGAAAACGGCGGGGATCAAAACTGCTGATTCCCGCCGTTTGTTTTTATGTCATAGTGGAAAGACGATGTGTGAAGCATCACCAACAGCACATCGTTTGGAGTAACCGTCTACAACACATGTACCGCAAACTACTACATTTATTTCTCAAGGACGAAGAGTCGCTTCGTCCTACAATTTATTTTAGGATGACCATCCGTTTTGTCTGCACACGATCGTTCATCCGAAGCGAATAGAAATAGATACCGCTTGATAGTGATCGTGTCGTCGACAGATCCATCACCGCTGTATGCGTTCCCTGTTCCTGATATTCATTCACCAGCACAGCGATCTCATTCCCGATGATATCGGTCACTTTCAATTCTACGTTTCCTGAAACAGGAATACTGTAGCGGATGAGCGTGGAAGGATTGAACGGGTTCGGAAAATTCTGCTCCAGCTGAAACACTGAAGGTGCAGCAATATTTTCCTGAACGCCTGTAGCAAGTTCCGACGACGTGACCGTCAATTTTGTCGATGCACCGCTTTTGCTTCCCTGCAGACCGGCAAGATAGAAAGTCACTGAGCCGGTCCCTTTTGCCGGTGCCGTCCACTGAAACACGGATGATGTTACATTATTCGCGCTGGCACGAACACCGCTCTCGTAACCGGTTACTGTGTAGACCGCTGAATTTGTTCCGGCGGTGAATGTCCCAGCCACTACGGCAGTGCTCCCTTTGCGGGTTGAACAATTATAATTTGAAATGGATGAACCCGATGAGTTCTTAACGGTGATCGTATAGACGGCCCCCGGTGTATATGTTTCGGGTATCCCGGTCATACTGATGGTCCCGGTGCCGCTGCCGTGGCAGGAAGATGCGCAGGTCCCTTTGCTTCCGGAAGCTCCGGAATAAGCGGTATAACTCGCATGGGCATTGAGCAATGATACCGCCAACAGAATAAGTAAGAGTGATCTCATGTTCATTCCGGTTCCCGACCGTTGGACGGGAATTTTATACATACATTCGTTTATAAAGCTACATCGATCTCCGACAACCGGCGTTCTTTGATCTCCGTCGGCCGCTCACATGAATAGAGGAATTCCTGCATCGAATCCATCTTCTGCTTCAACTCTTTCACCTGCTCCTTCATCATCACCAATTTGTCATTATGTTCTTTCGCAACGTGGACCTCATTGATATTGCGAGTCAATTTGATGATGGTATCCTGCATCTTGGCGATGTCGTTGATCGCATGTTCAATGGATTGGAACATTCTTTCGCGGGCATTCATGTGGGTGTGCATCCTTTCGTTAAAACAACAGACCCGAAGTCCAATCGACTTCGGGTCCGTTTTGTTCATGGTTATTTTTTCAGGTCCTTCAACGCTGCCCGTGCTGCGGCCAATCGTGCGATCGGAACGCGGAACGGAGAACAGCTCACATAGTCCAGACCGATACGGTGGCAGAATTCCACGCTGGAGGGTTCTCCGCCGTGTTCTCCGCAGATACCGATCTTCAACCGTGTGCGAGTGGAACGGCCTTTTGCAACAGCGATCTTCATCAGTTCGCCGACGCCTTCCTGATCGATCGCTTCGAACGGATCCTTTGCGTAGATATCTTTCTCTACGTACGGGACGAGGAAGCGGGCCGAGTCGTCACGGCTGATGCCGATGGTCGTCTGTGTAAGATCGTTCGTGCCGAAGCTGAAGAACTCAGCGACATTCGCGATCTTGTCCGCTGTGATCGCACCGCGCGGAACTTCGATCATTGTGCCGACATGATATTTGATCTTCGTCTTCATTTCGGTCATCACGTCTTTTGCCACTTTGTGGACGAGTGCTGCCTGGTTCTCGAGTTCGAGCACATTGCCGACGAGCGGGATCATGATCTCGGGAAGGACATCTTTTCCTTCTTTCGTCACGTTCACTGCTGCTTCGAAGATGGCTCTGCTCTGCATTTCGGTGATCTCCGGGAAGATGATGCCGAGACGGCATCCGCGGAACCCGAGCATCGGATTGAACTCATGCAGGTCCTGCACACGGCGGTGCACTTTTTCAGCGCTGATACCCATCTGGTGTGCAAGTTCCTTCTGTGTCTCTTTATCGTGCGGCAGGAATTCATGCAGCGGCGGATCGATCGTGCGGATCGTTACCGGCATACCGTCCATTGCGCGGAAGATTCCTTCGAAATCTTTCCTCTGCAGCGGGAGAAGTTTTGCCAATGCTTTTTTCCGTTGATCAACGGTGTCGGCAAGGATCATCTCACGCATCGGGGAGATCTTCTCTTCGCCGAAGAACATATGCTCCGTGCGGCAGAGTCCGATACCTTCTGCGCCGAATGCGACTGCGTTCGTCGCCTGATCGGGCTGATCGGCATTGGTGCGGATCTTCAGTCTGCGGTAACGGTCTGCCCACGACATGATCTTTGCAAAGTTCTGATAGGTCGGAGCTTTCTTCTCGTCCAGCGTCTTGTTGATGAGCACTTCCATCACTTCGGACGGCTTGGTCGGGATCTTTCCTTCGATCACTTCACCGGTGGAACCATCGATGGAGAGCCAATCTCCTTCTTTGATGGTCTTTCCGGCAACTTTCATCGTGCGTGATTTGTAATCGATCTGCAGAACTGCGCAGCCGACGATACAAACCTTACCCATTTGACGGGCAACGAGTGCAGCGTGCGATGTCATACCGCCGAATGCCGTGAGGATACCTTCGGAAGCGTCCATACCTTTGATATCTTCCGGTGATGTCTCTGTGCGGCAGAGGATGACCAATTCGCCTTTTGCTTTCCATTCTTCTGCATCGGGTGCGGTGAAGACGACACGGCCTGTAGCAGCACCGGGACCGGCATTCAAACCTTTCGCGAGCAGGCGGCCGTTCTTCACAGCCAATTCTTTTTCTTTCAGATCGAAGACGGGACGCAGCAGCTGGTTCAATGCATCCGGTTCGATACGTGCCAATGCTTCTTTATCATCGATGAGGCGTTCTTTCACCATATCGATAGCAATGCGGATAGCGGCAAGCGCTGTGCGTTTACCGGCGCGGCACTGCAGCATATACAGTTTGCCGTCCTGGATCGTGAATTCGATATCCATCATATCCTTGAAGTGCTTCTCAAGATTCCTTCTGATGACATCCAATTGTTTGTAGATCACCGGACGTGCTTTCTTCAATTCGCTGATGTGCAGCGGTGTGCGGATACCGGCAACGACATCCTCGCCCTGTGCGTTCATCAGATATTCACCGTAGAATTCGTTCTCACCGGTCGCTGCGTTACGTGTGAACGCGACACCTGTTCCGGAATTCTCGCCCATGTTTCCATACACCATCGCCTGAATGTTCACTGCGGTTCCCCATGATGTCGGGATGCCGTTCATTCTGCGGTATGCATTTGCGCGTTCGTTGTTCCATGATCCGAACACTGCGCCGACTGCTCCCCACAACTGTTCTTCGGGATCTTCCGGGAAATCCTTTCCGGTGTTCTTCTTGATCTCTTTCTTAAAGAGGCGTACGAGATCCTTCAGATCGTCTGCGGTAAGATCGGTATCAAGCGTTACGTTCTTCTCTTTCTTCTTGTGTTCGATGATCGCTTCGAACGGTTCAACATCGTGCTTTCCTTTTGCCTGAACACCCATCACAACATCGCCGTACATCTGTACGAAACGGCGGTAGGAGTCATACACAAAACGCGGATTCTTCGTCTTCTCGATGAGACCTTCTGCAACCACATCGTTCATTCCAAGGTTCAGGATCGTATCCATCATACCCGGCATTGAAGCACGTGCACCGGAACGGACGGAGACAAGCAGTGCATTCTTCGGATCTCCGAATTTTGCATTCATGTGCTTGTTCAGCTTCTGGATGGCGGTGTAGACTTCTTTGGCGAGTGTTGCGGGATAATGTTTATTGTGGGAATAATAATACGTGCAAACTTCTGTTGTGATCGTGAATCCGGGGGGAACAGGTAAACCGATGTTCACCATTTCGGCAAGATTCGCTCCTTTGCCGCCCAATAAGGACTTCATTCCTGCTTTGCCCTCTGCTTTTTTCCCGCCGAAACTGTAGACATACTTTGACATAACGCTTCCTTTCATATTAGATAAATCGAAACTCGAACAAGCATCTGCAATAAGAGTGCCATTTGTCCGAAACTGGTTTGTTGAAAATACTTACGATATTTGAACAGATTAAGGAGTCTGAATTGCACCTCTTTTCATGGTTAGGAAAGGACTTCCGTCTTTTGTCAAAAAAAGGAAGTCGCCGAATAATTTAGCACAATATACGGAAGTTTTGACGGCATAAAACTTGCTATTTATAAATATAGGTATGAAAACTGAATTGAATGATATTCCGGCGTTTTCCATTGGAAAAACCGCAAAAATGCTCAATGTTTCCGTCCATACACTACGTATGTATGAACGGGAAGGTCTGATAATCCCATTTAAGACCCCCGGTCGGCAGAGGATGTATTCTATAGAGGATGTTGAACGGCTCCGATGTATCCGTAAATCCATCAACGAAGAAAAGATCAGTATCGGCGGAATGAAACGGATATTCGGCATGATTCCCTGCTACGACATTATAAAATGTACCCAGGAAGAGCGGAACGCCTGCCCTGTCTTCAAAAGTCATTTCGGCGGATGCTGGACCTACGATCATACCCATTCCGTCTGTGCGACGAAGGATTGCCGCACGTGCGACGTCTACAAACTATCCAGTGACTGCGGACAGATCAAAGATCTGATCTTCCGTTCGTCGCTTGCACCGCAAACTGAACAACCAACCATATGAAACGATTTATTATCCCCGGTATCGCCCTCGCAATTTTTTCACTCTATTTTATTTCCACCATCACAAAGACCGATGTCGATCAGACTCCGACCGCAACATTGAAAGAACGCTTCGCAAAAAAAGAGAAGCCATCCGTCGATCACTCCAAGTTCACACAACTTCAGAGAAAATTCGTAAAGCCGCAGGATGTCACCGCGGCCTGCATCAACTGCCACAACGAACGCCATCTTGAAGTAATGAAGTCATCACACTGGAACTGGGAACGGGAAGAATTTATTGAGGGACGCGGTATCCGGTACGTCGGGAAAAAGAACATCCTGAACAATTTCTGCATCGGCATCAATACGAATGAGCAGAGCTGCAACAAATGTCATATCGGCTACGGCTGGGGGGACAAAGATTTCGATTTCACCAATCCGAACAATGTGGACTGCCTTGCCTGCCACGATAACAGCGACACGTATGTGAAACAATCGGGCGGCGCCGGAATGCCCGATGCATCCGTTAATCTTACCATCGTCGCGCAAAAAGTCGGACGTCCTTCAAAATCCAACTGCGGAACCTGTCACTTCTTCGGCGGCGGCGGGAACAATGTTAAGCATGGCGATCTTGAAAAAGCACTCTTCGACACACACCGCGACATTGATGTGCACATGGCAAGCGACGGCGGAAATCTGGAATGCGTTGACTGTCACAAAACAGAGAAGCATCAGATGCTCGGGAAGGTCTACTCCCTCTCCTCCATGAACCGTAACCGCTCAACCTGTGAACAGTGCCATACCGAAACACCGCACAAGAATGAAGTGATCAACGAACACTCGGT
>JBMOHT010000076.1:0-16973 GCA_049317705.1 Bacteroidota bacterium
GAGTGAAGGTCCTTTCGAACGGCACCATCCATGCCGGAGGTGAAGGGTCAACATTCATCACAACAAAAGATTCGGGCAGGACCTGGAGTGTTCAGGTGTTGAGCAGTACCAAGGTCTCGCGTATCAACGGCATCAGTTTTCCGGTCCTGGATACCGGTTGGCTTTGCTCGAGCACCGGTGATATCTACAAGACGACGAATGGCGGAAAATCATTCACATCCGTTCATCAGTTCCCGGGACGGGATTGCGGCGACATCGTCGTTCCGTTCTCAACGAATATCGTTGTCTGCGCTGACAGCGGCCGTATCATCCGCAGCAGCGACGGCGGTGCGACATGGAATGTGATCCAAACGCCGGTGACAGTTCAGTTGTATTCCATAACGTTCCTCGATTCTGCCGTCGGCTTCGCCTGCGGCGATAACGGCGTGGTGTTAAAAACCATCAATGGAGGGGCGAAATGGGCGCAGGTGAGCATTGGCGGTTCCACTGCCAATCTTCGCGGTATCCAATCGCGGAATGATACCATTGTCATTTCCGCAGCGGGTGCATTGTTCGTTTCAGGGAACCGTGGGGACACATTCGGCTCCATCGGTACACCGGAGGTGGGCGGTTCATATAATTCGATCGTCTTCGCGGGGAATAAGACATTATACACCGGAACAAATCTCGGTAAAGCATACCGCAGTACAAATTTCGGTTCCTCGTGGACGGTGATGCCGTCCAAGACCGGTTCAACGAACTGGCTGTTCGGCTGCGATGCATCATCGCCGACTTTCGCAGCATTCGTCGGCCGCGCCGGCACTGCAATGGTGACACAGTCCGGAAAAGATTCGCTTCGCCAGAATCCTAATTTTACATCGGAGACATTCCGCGTCGTGCAGCGTGCCGGCAGGACGATCTTCGCAGGAGGCCTCGGCGGCGTCATGTTCCGGTCGACGGACAACGGCGATACATGGAAATCACTGACACTTCCGTCCGGCGTTCAAACAATGAGTTGTATCAAGATGGTCTCGACAAGGACGATCGTCGTCGCCGGTGCTGCGGGGAAGATCAATTTCTCGAGCGACGCGGGGGAGACATGGACAGGGCAGACATACAGTACCTCACGATTCTGGGGGATCGATGTAAAAGGGAATCTTGGTCTCGCCGTTAATACTGTCGGGAATGTGTATCGTTCGACCAACAGCGGACTCTCATGGACCCTTGCTTCATCCTTAGGGAACATCTATCTTTATTCCGTTTCGATCGTCGATTCAATGACGGCGTACCTCTGCACCGGTCAGCAGGCATTCCAGATCTACAAGACCACCGATGCCGGCACGACCTGGTCGCCGGTCTTCAATGCACTCACGAATCTGTTCTCTATCTATTTTGTCAACTCAACGAATGGGGTTGCCGTAGGGGATAAAGGACAAGTATTTGTCACGTATGATGCCGGTACAACATGGCTGAATCAGCATCAGGATTCGCTGATCGACTTCCGCACTGTAACATGGTATGACAAAACGATCGTCGCGGCCGGATTGAGCGGCGTCATCCTTCGCTCGACAGATAACGGGGAAACATTCCAGCCGATGAATTCGCCGACCGGTTCATCTATCTTTGCCGTTGATATGGCTGCACCGGTGAACGGGACCCATTATATCATGGTGGCGGGAGAATCAGGGAATCTCTTCCGCTATTCATATTCAACGACCGATGTGACTGCGAAGAATATCATTCCCGGTTCATTCTCGCTTTCTCAGAATTATCCGAATCCGTTCAACCCTTCCACCACCATCGAATACTCCATACCGAATATAGATGCACGCCAAAAGATCACATTGAAAGTGTACGATGTGCTGGGACACGAGGTCGGAACTTTAGTGAATGGAGAGAAGGTAGCCGGACGATATTCCGTTCCATTCAATGCCCGGTCGTTGTCGAGCGGTATGTATTTCTACCGGTTGACGGTCGGCGGACATTCCATTGTGAAAAAAATGCTCCTTATGAAATGACCGAAATGAGTGATGCTGATGTTCGTTGTAGGCATCACTCTACGGTAATTGTTTGAAGAATAATATTTTGTCCTTGAGACATTCTCGGGGAAAAAGGCGTTATACTATGATGATCATTCAAAGAATAGTTCTGCTGTCATTTCTTTCGGTGTTCATCGCCGGTGCTCAGCCCATCATTGATTCTCTTTCCCTGCGGCTGAGCGCGATCAGGACGAAATATGCGTTGGCAGGACTTTCGGTTTCGGTGTTCAGAAACACTACCGTCCTTGCAACAGGCAGTTCAGGATTTGCTGACGTGTCCCGTTCTCTTCCGGTCACAGACAGTACGTTGTACCGCATCGCTTCTATCTCCAAGACCGTTGCCGCAACGGCTCTCATGCAGTTGTATGAACAGGGGAAATTCAAACTCGATGATGATGTGAATTCATTCATCGGATTTTCCCTTCGGAATCCGAACTACCCGAATGATGCCGTCACGTTTCGGATGATCCTTTCCCATACATCCGGGATCGTCGACGGTTCGGGATATGACGGTTTCCTCGCTGCCACCGGTTCCTCGCCAATTCCTTCCATTTCGTCTGTCCTGGTCCCTGCCGGAGCGAATTATACATCCGACATGTGGCTCAATAAGAAGCCGGGAACATTCTTTACCTACACGAATATGGGATTCGGCGTTGTCGGCACACTCGTCGAACGGATCTCCGGTAAACGGTTCGATCAATACTGTTTGGAGCATATCTTCCGTCCGCTCGGACTGGAGGCAAGTTTCAATCTGAATGATCTCCGGAATATCAATAACCTCGCAGTTCTGTACCGCACTTCCGGCGGTCAATGGGTCGCACAGGCGGATAATTATAAAGGGGTGAAACCCTCACCGCGCGATCTCAGCGGTTATGTCATCGGTTCCAACGGCTCACTGTTCGGGCCTCAGGGAAATCTCCGCATCTCGGCAAAGGACCTTGCGAAATTCATGATCGCCCGTATGAACGGCGGCATTGTCAACGGTGTGCGCATTCTGAATGACTCCACAGCACAGCTGATGAACACTCCGATGTGGACGTTCAACGGAACGAACGGGGATAATTATTACGGATTGTTTCGATGCTGGGGATTGGGGACACACATCACCACGAATACGGCGAAAGGGGATATCGTCATCAATGGCAGGACCATGGCCGGACATCCAGGCGAAGCATACGGTCTTATCAGCGATGCGTATTACGATGTGAGTAAGAACGGCATCGGTCTTGTCTTTATGACGAACGGAAAGGATGGAGCGTATGCGTTCGGCACAAACAGTTCATTCTATACTGTTGAAGAAGCTGTCTTTGCTGCTGTGAATGATCTGTTGAAATCGTTTCCGGCATCCGTACACGGAGAATCGCACTTGATACTTCCTTCCATAGAACTGCATCAGAATTATCCGAATCCGTTCAACCCCGAAACGACCATTGAATACTCCGTTCCTGCAGTGAATAGTGGAAGCGCTGTCGTCCTGAAAGTGTTCGATGTGCTTGGGAAAGAGGTCGCAACATTGGTGAATGGAAGACAGGAGTCCGGGAGATATTCCGTGAAGTTCGACGGTGAATCATTATCCGGCGGAATGTATCTCTGTCAATTAGGTGTCGGGAATACGTTCGAGACAAAAAGAATGATGCTGCTGAAATGAAACGGTTCCTTTCCATATTACCGCTGTGCGCCTCTTTGCTTGCGTTGAGTTGTACTGCTCCATCTGCCAAAACCACGATCGAGTTTTGGACACTCCAGCTCTCTCCGACGTTCAATGAGTATTTCAATTCGCTCATCGCGGCTTACGAAAAGGAACATCCTGAAGTGCACATCCGCTGGGTTGATGTGCCGTACGATGCCGCGATCCAAAAACTACTCTCATCCGCCGTTGCAGGGAATGCGCCGGATGTCGTGAATCTGTCAGCGGACTTTCTGGCAAAGTTCAACGGAATGAATGCGTTTGCAGATCTTTCCGCTGCTGTTAGCAAGAGCGGTCAGCATTTTCTGCCGAATGCTCTTGACCTCTGTTCGTTCAACGGAAAACTTGTCGCACTTCCATGGTATCTGAATACCTATGTCGTCCTCTATAACAAAGAACTGATCCGGACTGCCGGTTTTTCCGAGAAAGAAATTCCGGCAACGTTCAAGGAACTGATCCCGTTCATCCGTGAATACAAACGCAGGACGGGGAAGTTCGCCTTCTTCTGGAATATCGGCAAGGACAGTTATCTGCCGATGATGCTTGGTTCGGAAAATATTCCGATGACGGATGCTTCAATGACCAAAGCGGTCTTCAATTCACCTGAAGGGGATAGTACCATCGCGGAATGGGTCCGGCTTTATAAAGAAGGATGTCTTCAGAGCGAGTCGGTGATCAAGCCCGGTTCCACCATCGTCGAAGCATACCAGTCCGGACAAGTAGCGATGATCTTCACCGGTCCGGTCTTCTTGAAACGGATCAAAAGCAATGCTCCTTCCATTTATGAACGGACCGGAGTTGCTCCTGCTGTGGTAGGGAAGAGCGGGAAACATGAGCTCGCCGCAATGTCCCTTTCCGTGCTTTCCTCAAGCAGTCATCAGACGGAAGCATCGGATTTTGCACTCTTCGTTACCAATGCAGCCAATCAGCTCGCGTTCAGTAAATTGACAACGACATTTCCATCAGTGACCGAAGCACTGCGCGATTCTTTCTTTTCCTCTGATGACGGTTCAGTCACTTCCAAAGCGCGGAGAATGGGGGCGGAGCAATTGCCGAACGCAGGACGGCTCAGGACCTATCTGCTCCATCCGAATTTTGACCGGCTTCGCGATGCGTATGATGAAGCCATTCAGCGTGCATGCCTGAAGGATGTTCCGGTGCGCGGATCACTGGACAAGGCGGCTGATGAGTGGAACACGATCCTGAATGAACGATGATGAAGAAGATCACTCCATATCTGTTCCTGGCACCGGCGATATTCTTCATCGGATTGTTCGTCATTGTCCCGATGGTCCAGGTGTTCAGCGTCAGTTTTTTTCGGTATTCGTTCTTCGGTCCGAATGAATTCATCGGATTCGAAAATTATCGAAAACTGTTCCACGATCCGAACTTCTGGTGGACCCTTTCCAATTCGCTGCTGTATGTTCTCGTCACACCTCTGCTGATGGTGGTCTCTCTCGTCTTTGCATTGAGTATCCGCCGTTCCGTGAAGAGTGCCAAACTGCTCCGCCTTTCATTCTTCCTTCCCGTGATCACTCCTGTTGTGGTGGTCGGAATCATGTGGAAGTGGATGTTCACCGAGGAGAGCGGTATCATCAATTATCTGCTCTCGTTCATCGGCATAGAGCATATACCGTGGCTCACGCAGTATCCCGTGAATATGCTCAGCGTGATGATCCTTACGATTTGGCGCGGTTTCGGGTATTATATGATGATCATCCTAGCGGGACTCGCCCTCATTCCTGCGGAGATAGAGGAGGCGGGTGTTCTGGACGGCGCAACACCGTTCCAGCAGGTGATCCATATCCTGCTCCCGAATCTGAAACCGACGTTGTTGTTCATCTTCGTCGTTTCATCATCCTCCGCAATAAAATTATTCACTGAACTGTATGTGCTCATTCCCGGTGTACCGATGAACAATAAAACGCTGGTAGCGTACCTTTATCGGCTCTCGTTCGAACGGTTCGATTTCGGATACGGTTCTGCACTTGCCGTGATCATCTTTTTCGTCACTTCGCTCTTTTCCTATGCCAATTTCAGAATGATGGAGCAGCGGTCATGAGGATCCTTCGGACCATCGTCCTTGCTCTCGGTGTCGCGGCAGCAGTGCTGCCGTTCGTGTGGCTGCTCAGCACATCGTTGAAAGGGGCGGAAGAACTTTTTGCGTATCCTCCGGTCCTGATCCCGTCCGTGATCGTGTGGGAGAATTATTCCGGACTCTGGAATGCTGTGCCGATGGCTTCGTATTTCATGAATTCTCTCATGGTCACGATACTCTCTGTCGCTGGTACCGTGCTGTTCTGTTCGCTGGCGGGATTCGCCCTTGCGCGATACCGCTTCAAATATCAGCAGCTGTTCCTCGTGATGATCATCGCCGCAATGATGGTCCCCAAAGAGGTGATCATTCTGCCGTTGTTCACCATCGTCTTGAAATTAGGACTTGCCGATTCGCTTGCCGGCGTGATCCTTCCGTTCATCGTCGATGCGATGGGCATCTTCATGATGCGGCAGGCGTTCCTCTCCATCCCCGCAGAGATCGAGGAAGCGGGAGTGATGGACGGTGCATCGCCGTTCATTCTCTGGTGGAAGGTGATGATGCCGATGACACGGCCGATGATGGCGACACTGGCCATCTTCACATTCATTGCGAGCTGGGGAGATTTCCTTTGGCCGCTGGTCGTGCTGAAATCGCCGGAACATTTCACGCTGCAGGTGGGTTTAAGTTATCTGATAGGAACATTCGTCGATAATTTCAGATATGTAGCTGCAGGAGGGATCATTTCGATCATTCCTGTGGTGATCGTTTTTGTGTTCATGCAGAAATATTTTGAACGGGGATTGTTCTCCGGAAGCGGAAAATAATCTTTCATTTCACTACATTATGCTGTAGTTACTTGTTTCTCACAACCGATGCGGATTTATACAGTACTATCACAAACAGAATCATATTTAAGGAGTAATGCAATGCGATTGAAACAGTTCTTTGTGGCGGCACTGATTGTTCTGGGTGTTCATTTCGCCGAAGCACAGTCATACGATTCTCTGTTCTACGGAAATTCAAAGATCCTCTACAAGAATCCGTACGGATCGGGATTTATCGCGGGCACGAACGGCTACGGCGATATCGGAAAGTATCAGCGCTTCGATGTGCAGGAAGAAGTGCATGTGGTCGGTGCGAAATTCTGGATGGCGATCAAAGGTGTCGTGGGCACGCCGGATTCCATCACTATCGTCTTCAAACGGGCGGGATACGGAAAGGATTATTATGATACGCTTGCGGGCGGTCCCGGCGCAACCATCGCTACAATAAAGACGACCATTGCTCAGTTCGATACGGGGAAGGGGACGGCGTTCATACTTCCGAAGCCGTTCAATGTTGCGGGAAGTCCATTCGTTCCTGAATCGGTCTTTGTCGGCATCGAATGGTCCAGCACCGCTAATGACTCATTCGCTCTCTTTGCAGATTCAACGAAACAGGGAGACAAGTTTGACAGAGCGTGGGAGCAGCTGACAGGTGTAGGATACAAATATCAGCGGTTCAATGAACCGACGGATTTTTCATGGCTGTTGGATGGTGATCTTTGGATCGCTCTTCTCTATAAACAGGGATTGCTTTCCGTCGGCGGTGAGATCGCCGCGGCTCCGCGTGCATATTCACTCATGCAGAATTATCCCAATCCGTTCAATCCTTCCACTAACATCGGATTCGAACTTCCGGAACGGAGCAGAGTACGGCTGACCGTTGTCAATACTCTGGGACAAGAGGTCGTGACACTGCTTGATAATGTGCTGGATGCCGGTTCATACACACAGAATTTTTCGGGCCGTTCGCTCACTTCCGGTCTGTATTTCTACCGCATTCAGATCCAATCCGAACATGATCCTGCGTTCGGATATACATCCGTCAAAAAAATGATGCTTCTAAAATAGTCCATTGAAGACTGTTGTTCTTCATATGCCTGGCCGTACCGGCCGGGCATATTATTTTTAAAAAAGTACTTGACAAATCGGCTTTGATACTGTAAATTTATACAGTGTAAATTTATACAGTAAAATTTGGTTCTCTATGGCAAGCGGCGATTACAGTATAGAAGAGCGGGAAAGGATCAATTCCTATCTCAACAAGATCCTGGATATTCTCCGTGTGAAATCCCCGGATGACCATTACGGCGGCGTGCAGATCAGTTTTCCGCGTGAAGCAGGGAAAGTGGTGGGGGATATCGAAGTGTCGTTCCGCTCCAAGCACAAACTGAGGAAAGCGGGCTAAATGGAAAAAATATTTTTTTGAGATCAGCAATGCTGTCAGGATAAGAGTTTAGAATGCTTCCCCCAAGGGGGTCCCTTCGGGAGGCGCGTGTCGCAATATTGTTCATCCTGAGTAAGTCCCGATTTGTTGTTTAATCGGGACGCACCGAAGGATGATATTATGGATTGCGACACTTGCTCAGTGGCTAAGCCATCCCTTCGGGACATGAACAGTTGCTAACCTGACAGCATCGCCCCGCTGGGGGGAAGGATGGACCATATGAATTTGGGCAGAGCTTGGGTATATATAGTATTATGTTCTGATGGCAGTTACTATGTCGGCTCAACGATTGATATAGAACAAAGAATCATCGATCATAATGAGAGCCGCTACGAAGGTTATACGTCATCTCGTTTGCCGGTAAGATTGTTATGGTCATCAGAGTTCTCTGATATTCGATACGCCTTTCAATATGAACGAAAGATAAAGAAGTGGAGTCGGGCAAAAAAGGAAGCCCTCATGAGAGGTGATTACGATCAGCTTCATCTTCTCTCACGTTCTACTGTAATGAAAGAAAGGGCTGGATTACGATAACCCTTCCCAACGGGATCGTAGATCGGTGCGTGTCGCTAAAAAACAGCGACACTTACTCAGGGTGAACAAGTTGTTCCTACGATAGTCCTTTGCTATATCCGTTTTAAAGTGCGGCAATAAATAATTCAGGGTGTTGAGACCTTCAAGCCCGACAGTGACAGAAGCGAAAGCCTCTGCGTTGTCGGGCTTGTGCATTTTAAGAAGAACAAAACAATCCACGAATAACACGAATGAACACGAAAAAAGATTGCTTACGCAAAGAGGCATAGAGACAACAAGAATACAACGCATGGAAACGATCATTCAATCATACAAAACGGTCCAACTGGCGATGGAAACATCCCCGCCGGCCATCAGCTTTCTGCACGGCACCTACGGTGTGTATCAGACGGCGATGCTCGTGGCGGCGGAATTCCTGCGCAGGAAAGAGCCGGTGGTGATCATCGATGCGGCGAATGTGACCGATCCGTTCTTTCTGGCGGGACTCTTCAAAATGGCGGACCGGGAACCGGAGGAACTGCTGCAGAACGGATACATCAGCCGCTGCTATACATTCTATCAGGTGGATGTGACCGTTACGGACGGACTCGCGGAATTCATCCGCTCGGTGAAGGCGAAGAATCTCTTCATCTTCGGTCTGCTGGACCTGATCGATGATGATCAGGTCGTCACTCCCGATCTGCACGACATTCTTGAACGGATCAAACAAACGCTCGATCAGTTGAAGGCGCAGAGGATCTCCACACTGCTGGTCTCCGCGCCGCTGCATTTCCAATTGAAGGAGCGCGAACAGTACTTTAACGCATTCAAAGGGATCACCGATGTCACATACAGGATCGACAGAGACTACATCCGCACATCCGCCAGACGAGGAAGAAATGGGAAGACTGATCGCGACCGCAACACGCCTGATCGACAAAGAACGGGAGCGGTGGGGAAACTTCCGGCGCGCCCTTCGAAAAGAACAACAGGAGCATTTTGATGAAGTATTTCGCATTGCTAAACGCAACCTTCCGTCGATCGCGTTCCAGACGACACCGATCACGATGGATAAGATCACGTTATCCGTCCTGGTCAAACTCGTTGGAGAACTCCACGAACTGAAGGAACGCTTACGAAATTATGGGGAGGAGATATGACACTGCAAGGATGGCTGTTCGATGCCTATGTGAACGACACCGGTATGACCGTCTGGATCATCGATGCGGACGGGAAACGGCATAAGACCACATACACATTCGCTCCGTGTCTCTATCTGAAACTCTCCGATACGGAGGCGGAAACGCTGCGCGCTCTTCTGCTGCATCTGCCGTATCACGCGACCATGGTGAAGACGGTGAAGAAAGATCTGCTCTCGAACCGCGATGTGGAGGTCTATGCCGTGCATGTGCATAATCCGAACCTGTTCCAGAAGACGGTAAGGACCCTCACCAAACATTTCAAATTCTACCAGTTCTATAATGCGGACATCAAAGCGGTGCAGATGTTCTATTATACGACGGAACTGTTCCCGCTTGCCTACGGCGAATTCACCATCGAGAACGGTGTGCTCAAGTCGTGGGACCTCTTTGAGAAGAAAGAGACGGAGACGTACCACATTCCGCCGCTGACGGTGATGACGCTTTCTCCCTCCGCAAAACTGCTGGCACCGAAGTATCAGCGCTTTTTGGAGATCGAAGTGGAAGTGGACGGCCGGAAGACCGTGCTGCAGCAGGAATCTCCGCGCGAATTGATACAGCAGATCAATTACTATCTCTTCAAATACGACCCGGATGTGATCCTGACCGATTTCGGCGATGCTACACTGCTGCCGATGCTGCAGCAGATGGCCTCCGAACTGAACATGCCGCTCAATCTCAACCGGGATACGAACGCGGGATTCATCATGTCCAAAGCGATATCGTTCTTTTCCTATGGACAGGTGACGCAGCGTGATGCCACATTCGCTCTTTCGGGACGGTGGCATTTGGACAAGGAGAATTCCTTCATCATGAAGGAAGGGGATCTGGACGGACTCTACGATCTTGCCCGCATGTCGCAGATCGGTGTGCAGCAGCAGGCAAGGACGAGCATCGGTTCAGCATTATCCTCCATGCAGATCTCCTGGACGTATCAGAACAACATTCTCGTGCCGTATAAGCGTCCCATTAAGGAGGCGTTCAAATCTTTGACCACGCTGCTCAAATCCGACCGGGGCGGACTCCATTTCATGCCGGAAACAGGGTATCACGAACAGGTAGCGGAACTCGATTTCGCATCGATGTATCCCACCATCATGAAGAATCACAACATCTCCACTGAAACGCTGGACTGTGAATGCTGTCCCGATGCGAAGCATTTCGTGCCGGAGATCGGCTTCCGCATATGCGAGAAGCGTACGGGACTGGTGCCGACGACGCTCGAACCGATCATCAAAAAGCGGGCGCACTATAAACAAAAGCGTGCCGATGCGCCGACAGAGGAACTGCGGAAGAAATACGACAATAAGCAGACCGCGCTGAAGTGGATCCTCGTCACATGTTTCGGATACCTCGGTTTCAAGAAATCCCGGCTCGGCCGCATCGAAGCTCACGAGTCCGTGAACGCCTTCGCACGTGACCTGCTGCTCCGTGCGAAAGAGATCGCCGAAGAGGATGGATTCGAACTCATCCACGCTATTGTGGATTGCGTCTGGCTGAAGAAACCGGGCGCAACGCATGAGGAGTATCAGCGCCTTGCCGATAAGATCGAAGCTGCCACGAAGATCAAGATCTCTGTGGAGGGGATCTATAAGTGGATATTGTTCCCCGTCTCAAAAATGGATGAGGAGATACCGACGGCAACGCGCTATGTGGGAGTGTATGATACGGACAAGTTCAAAGTGCGCGGCATAGAGGTCCGCCGTAAGGATGTGCCGAAATATGTTCAGCGAGCACAGGAAGCGATGCTCGATATGATGAAAAGTGCGGGTGATCTTGCCGGTGTGCGGGCGGCTGTGCCTTCAGTACTCGCAACAGCGAAACAGTTCATCACGGACCTGAAACAGGGGAATGTCTCACCGTTCGAACTGATCATCCGCCGGAGGATATCGAAGGATCCGTTCGAGTATGAGAACAAGAGCATGAACGCGGTGGTCTCGCAGACATTGGCGGAAGCCGGTGTGCATCTGATGCCCGGGGAGAGCATCCAGTACATCATCACCGATTCCACGGGGAAAAAGGACCCGATGAAAGCGAAACCGCTCGCGCTCTATGCGCTGGATGATGGTTACGATGCGGAGAAATATTCGGAGATGGTGCTGGAAGCTGCGGAGACACTGCTGCAGCCGCTGGGATATTCGATGGATGTGCTGAAGGAAGAACTCGGATTACAGACCGTTACGGAGAAGAGGAAAGCAAAGAAGAAAAAACAAACCGCACAGACGGAACTGGTGCTGGTGTAGTCCAAAAAAGACATCCGCTAAGGGCGCGAAGAGACGCGAAGGTGTAATAAGAAGAGCGATCCACTAATTACACGAATAACACGAATAAAGGAAAATATTATTCGCAAGGACATGGAGTTGTGCTATTGATCTTCATTGCTCCTCAGCGCTTGTCCGCCGTTTCTGTGGCGGGCCTTTGCGGTGACAGTTTCTGATCTATATATATCCGTCAATCCCTGCCCGCCGTCTTTGTGGCGGGCGTGTTCTATTGCACTATTTCGAAACGATCATCTTCTTCGTCTCAACAAAATTGCCTGAGGTCAGACGATAAAAATAGATCCCGCTGGAAATGTGGGATGAATCCCAATTGACGGAATGTCTTCCGGCGTTGATATCCTGATCGACGATCGTAGAGACTGCTCTGCCGAGGATATCATAGACCGTCAATGTCGTCCTCGCAGTTCTCGGGATGTCGAATTGGATGGTGGTGACAGGATTGAACGGATTGGGAAAGTTTTGATGCAGCTGGAACATTGCCGGTGAAAAGTCAGCGCCGCCGATTCCGGTCACAGTGAAATTGATCACGGGAGTGGTTGTCTGTCCGCCGTCGTTAGTGATCTGGCGGATGCGGTATGATGCGGATGTGAGCGTGCCGATATTATCATAGAAAGAATACCGGGCGGTGGTATCCGTATTACCTTTTGCAGGAACGGAACCGACCTCTGAATAATTGACACCGTCGCTGCTCCGTTCAACGGCATAACGATTGATACTGATCTCTGAATTGACTCCCCAGGATATTTTTACCTGATGTCCCGTGGAATCCCACGCCGCACCGAAATCAAGGAAACCTGACGGCACAGTGAGTGCGCTGGTGACCATCTTGTCGACGAAGAAGGTCTTTGTTTTTCCATTGATATCTGCATGTGCCGCTTGCACCCGGAACCCATTGAATTTATTCCCGGTGTCGGTGATCTTACCGGCAGTGAGATACGGGGAGAAAAGATTCTCATCGAGCCGTGTTCCGATCAATTTCCATCCCACGTGGTTCACCGGGAAGGCAGGACCGGAACAGATCTGACCGTTCCCGTCGCGTATCACCGTCCGTAGCGTGATATCCATCTTTCCGTCGGACCAGATCCATGCACCGATGTAGCTGCCGCGGAGCATCGAACCGAGTTCCGATGTTGTTCCCCGCGTAATGCGCACATTCCAATCTGCCGTTGATGCTGCATCATCCACGAATGTCCATTTTCCGCATCCAGTTCCTTCATACGGATGCTCATTCGATGCGGTAAGGGATGATGATGCAATGACGATTCCCACCAGTTGCGCTGCGTTGGACTGTGACGGTGTCAGCCATCCGCCGATACCGGAATTGAAGTCAAACAGCACGGCGGGCGCGACTGTCCTGTTCGGATAGTGAAGTGACAGATCATCCAGGAAGATCGTCCCGACAACTTTTCCGCCCACGGCGTTCAATTTCCCGATCGTGACCTGTATCTGAGTGAGTGTGATAGGGAAATCGAGTGTACCTGTTGTGACAGGTTTCGCGTTTACCAATGCAAAACCGACGGATTGCCACGAATTTGTCCATTGCACAACGGTCGATGAAGTGATATAAAATTGTTCTCCATCCTTATCCGTGAAGATCACTTTCAGTGTATGACCGCCGCCGTTCCCGTACACCTTCAGCCGGATGCTGTCAGGACGGCTTGCGAACGGCTGCACAGTGTTGAGCGATGCGATCGCAGCATCCGCTGTCGGTACACTGTAAAAGATCCTGTACGATGTAGGAGATGAAATGAGCGTATCATTGCTGAGTCCGAAAAAGATATTATCCGGATCAGTCCCTGAAACATCTTGTGTCCAATACATTCTGTCGTTGAACTGTTCCACGGTCAGTGTTGTATCTCCGCCGGTAAAATCGTAGGCGATCTTCCGTTTCACGGTATCGAGTGAGACCTCGATCGTTCCTTTCCCGAATCCGGACGCAGTCACCATACGGGTGTCGGCTGCAAAGTGGATCCCTGTTCCCGTGATAGATGTGGAGACCTGATTTCCCTGAAGCAGTACGGTATTCCCGCCGGTATCAATACCTCGAATGAGTAGTTCCGTTTGTTCACCCGGGATCATCGTCAGATCTGCTGGAGCCAAACGGATCTCTTTTACAATGCGGACATATACTCGCGCAGAATCTGAGATGGAATTATATTTCACTCTGACCCATCCGCTGTCATTTACATTACTGGCAGTGAATAATCCTGACGCTGAGATACTGCCGATCTGAGGATCACTGCTCCACACTACTCCCGGAGGCAGCGGTAGAGGATTATAGTATTCATCCTTGCCCGAAGCATGGAACTGACGGGTCAATCCCTGAAAGACATCGGAGCGCGTTTCCTGCAGGTCTAAAAATGTCAGCGATCCGACCGGTGCAGTGCTGATCACCTGCAGTGTATTGGCAACGGAGCGCTCGCCGCCCGGATCGGAGGGAGAGTTTACAACGCTGCCGCGGACCACCATTGTCGTTGAACCGCCGCCGTCCAGATTGAACGCATTGGTGACACCGATCGATTGAAGGAACTTCGCCATCTCACCGAAACTCATTCCCAGACTCGACGCCTGTCTGCCGTCAACGGTGCAAAGATAGACCTTTGTGCTGTCGGCGTTCTGTCCCACAAATGTCCTCGGATGCCGGGCATCATTGAATGATTGTCCGGACTGATCGTAATCACCGAGTGCAGGATACGCGACACCATTCCTGATCAACCGGCCGATCCCTGCGATCGATTGAATGATATTTTTCACGGAAACACCTGTAGTGCGCGGAACATATGAAAGATACATCGCTATGGTATCGCCGATGGAAAGCGATGAACTGATAAAGGATGCGGCAGTGCCGGATCCTGAAAGCACTGCTCCGTTTGCGGGGATGGTACTGTTCCCGCTCACTTTTTGAGTGACAACAAACCGGAGCGAGTCACCGACGATCCATGCAGGAGAGACCAATTCCAGTACCGCTTCACTGCCGGTCGCATCGGTTCCCGTTGACGCACCTTTGAAGGATGTGTACAAAGCAAGCTGATTCGCAGCGCGGGTGTAGTTGACCTGATTGATCACCGCTTCAGCGGAAGTCTTCGCGATGACCTTTCCGGAAAAGGAAAATCCGTCGATGAAGGTCCGTTTCTCTTTCGTCATCACAAATTGCGATTTGATGGAGGATTGACCCAGGACCGGTTTCCCGTTGACGACTTGATTGTTGATCGGCCAACCCGTTTCAAAACTGAAAAAATCCGCATTCACCGCTCCGATCACTCTATGTCCCGACCTGTCATTTGCAGATGACTGTACCGTTGATTTGGTGAGTCCGCCGGAAGGTTTATAGGATTCAATGGTGATATAAGGATTCTTCAGATCCACCTCGAGAACATCCAGAGTGAACGGACCGGGGAGAGTGTATTGTGTGTGGATCACGCCGGGGGCAATGATCTCGGAGGAAGTCGTATCGGACGATGCGAATGAATATGAGCAAATGATCAGCGTCAGGAAAAAGAGATGTTTCATCATGATCTTCTTTCTATTTCAGTCCTATGAATTCTTATGCAGGTGTGCGCGAAATGAACGGACCGAAATGGAAAACAGCATCGCGCTTTCCGGTCAATCTTTTTGCCGAGTGAGCAGAATAGAATTAGCGACCGGCCGTTCTCCGGTCCTGTCTGAAGGGGAGTTGACGATCGTTCCGTTGATGACGAGTGTGGTCGATCCGCCGCCGTCGAAGTTCATCGCATCGGTCACACCGATCGACAGCAGGAAATTGGACATCTCAAGGAAGGTCATGCCGACAGACTGCTCCTGGCGTCCGTCCGCCGCACACAGATAGAGTTTCGAAGTATCAGCGTTGAATCCGATAAAACTGCGCGGGTGACGTACTGCGGTGAATTTTGCCGTGAGTCCTTCATTCGTATCAGCGAGTGCGGGAAGATTCATACCGTTCCGTAATATGCGACCCCAGCCGCTGATCAGCATTCGAATGTTTGATCGAATATTATCATGTGCCGGCGCATAGTGCGTTGTAATGCTGACTGTATCTCCTGAATTGAATTTCGAAAGAAACTTCGAAGCAGTATCCGATCTGCCGAATGAAATGACGGCGCCGTTCCGTGGGATTACAGAATTCACTCCGCTCAAAGCGCGCGTAACAATGAATCGGGAGGTATTATTTGCAGTCATGCGCGGACCGAGCGGTTCCAGAACGATCTCAACTCCTCCCGAATCCGTTCTGGTTGAAATTCCACGAAAGTCAGTATAGAGAGTGATCTCGCTGAGTGTCCGATTCCTGTTCAGCCGATTGAATTTGAACTGATGATCCTTTGCAGTGATGATCGTACCGCCGAACGAGAAACCGTCCATGATCAAACTGCCGTTCTCCAAAACTGCGAATGCGGATTTTTGAGGTGTGGTGTATCCTGTTACCGGGATGAATTCCTCGACCTGATTGTTCACCTGACTGCTGTCCGTAAAACTGAAGAAATCAGCATTAAGTGCTGCGATCACTTCCTTATTCCCGGAAGAACGTTCTTTCACGATTGTAGAGGTTGGGATCAATCCGTGATGCCGTACGCTCTCCAATCTCAACGAAGGATCCTTCAGATCGATCTCAGCAACAAAGATCTCCTGCGGAAGCGTGGTGCGGTAATGAATATGCTTTACACTGTTGCCGAAAAATTCTATTGAAACAGTATCAAATTGAACAGATTGGGGATAGAGCGGAGCGAGTATGAACAGGATGGAACAGAGATGAAGATAGAGTCTGTGTGAACTCATAAGAAGTGGACCAATTCCGGATAGTCTGCGAAAGTGTCGATAGCTGATCGGACTTCCTGAACACAGAGGAAACCTTATACTGACTGCATTTACCACATTCGGCAATGACAATACTCTTAATGATATACAGAGTAATTAATCATAACCTTCATTTATTTCTTTGCGTCTTAGCGGCTTCGCGAGAGACAAATTTAAGGAATG
>JBMOHT010000077.1:0-16707 GCA_049317705.1 Bacteroidota bacterium
GATGTGCAGAAGAACGCGTTCCTGTGCGAATAGCGAGACGGATAAAAAAAGAATAATGAGAAATGATTTCATAATATGGTTGGTTCTCTAACAGAGTTTGGGAATCTGACGATCAATTTTAGCCGTGTCAAGGTTACAAACCTTGACACGGCTAAATGACGGGTATCGATAAAATACTACTACTTCAACAGCATCATCTTTTTAACACTCACAAAACTCCCCGCCCGCATCTCATAGAAATATAAACCACTGGAAAGTGTGCGGCCATTGAATGATGCAGTGTATTGCCCCGGCTCTTTCATTTCGTTCACCAATGCTGCCACTTTTTGACCGAGCACATTGTAGACGTTCAGTTGAACATTCGTCCTCTGACCGACCGTGTAGTGGATCGTGGTGGAAGGATTGAACGGATTGGGGAAATTCTGGAGCAATGCATACGAATTCGGCGATTCGATATTGTTCTCCGAAACTCCTGTCACCGCATCGAAGAATGTATTCGTCAGTGCTTTGTAATCAGAGATCCAGAAGTATTTGGGATCGTTCGCGGGAGTGAGCGATGTATCGCTGCGGAACTCAAGTGCACCGACATCAAATGCGAAGAATGCTGTATTGAATGTTGAACCGGAATTCCTGACACCGAAGACATTCGTTCCTGTTCCATCCTTGAACAGTGCTTTAGCAGTCCCGGACGGCTGCATGTAATCGGGGTAACCTGAGAATGCGAGCTCAAATGTTGGGAAATGCCATAAGGTGGTAGAACTGTCCGCATTGTATTTAATGAGATAGTTCGTCAGCGTATCGGGCTGCGGTATCATTTTTACCGGACGAGTTGTCGGTCCCTGGTCCTGTGGTCCGAGTTTTGTAAGTCCTAAATAGTCTCGTTCAAATGTTCCGGCGGCGAAGGATGTATCCGCACATTCCGCCTGGATATAACAGCCGTAGTCTTGACTGGAGAGAAAGAGATTCTTTTTATTTTGAGGTGTCCCGGTTTTGATCCACTGTTGAAGTGCAGAATACACATTTCGTGCAGGAAATGAACCGTCGATGATCGCAATATCATTATAGAGCGAGAACAGCGTATCAAGTTCACCGATGCCGTCTAATGGACCAGACCAACGGTCGTATTGATCACTGTTATTGTTGTATATAAAGTTTGCTCCCGTATTCCCAATAGGATATTGCGCATTGTTATATAAAAATAATCGTGGGTGTTTTTTTTGGAATATTCTATAATTAACCGAAGTTGTTTTAGTTCTATTCCCATTCCTATCAGTGACCGAACAGTACCAATACACTGTGTCACCGGTATGAGCGGCCGGAACATTTGCACAATATAGTGAGCCTCCACTATTCAACATTTGCACACTGTCATATTGTGCCATTGATCCAAATCTAAAGAATAAAAAAGCAGTGAGCGATGGATCATTACCACCTGGATTATCATCAGAAACAGTAACGCAGATCTTTCTAGCACCGGATTTCAATGTAGTGCCGTACGTATTCGCGACTACTTTGGTATGAGTAGTTTGATAATCCACAACTACATACATACCCCATTCGTATTCCTGCCGCATCCACCAGCCGCCATCACCTGATGTCAATCGTTGGGTTTCATAGAATTTGAATGAATGATACGGTCCGGCCGGTGTTGGATATGACAATACATTCATACCAGTATCAGTTGCACCGGCTAAATCAGTAAGTTTTGTATCATTCTGTAATGAAAACCCGAACGGCACGAATGGAACTGTAATCATAGAATCGCCCCATTCAGGTAATTTGATCCCTTGCCAAACATCGGAATACAGCGAGACTTGCAATCCTCCCGGAAGCCATTTTGCCTCAATACCAAGTGGATCAAATCCATATTTTGCCGTATCGGCTGGATCACCGGTCTTATAGAACCATTGATCGCCTATGACAGGCTTATATGGTGTCTTCAACCCATCGCCATCAGTCGGATCTTTATATCGTCCCATCGGTTTCGTCAAACTTATTCCCGTCACTTTCGAGTCGACATTCCATGCACGGATAGTTGCTTTATGAAGATTTCCTATTGTTGTATAATTTCTCCACCAAAACTCTCTCACAACACCAGGGGCGGTCGGAATGAAATATTGGAGAGCAACATCCTGATGGGAAAATGAAAAATTGGTAGACAACGAATTTACTCCGGTGTAATACCGTAGCGTATCAGTCCACGACATGTCATGGATACTCCCTTCGCATTGGCACGGTTTATTATTCTCTATACTTTCTATCACATCACGGACACGCTCCCCTTTTTTGAGCGGGATCGCTTCCTGCTGTCCGTTCTTATTGATGTGCAGAAGAACGCGTTCCTGTGCAGTGAGAAATAAAGAGATGAGAAGTGTAAGGGTGAAGAGTTTGGAGATCATAGAGACCTCAAATGTCAACGGAAGTTCAATCCGTAAAGGAAATAGGGGAAGTTGTCTTGAATAAAGTAATGATTTGAGCGGTTTTCTGCAATCACGTGAATGCGTACTGAAGGAAAAAACAGTGTAAAATCAGAGGAATTGCTCGGATTACGATTTATTCACCACGCCTGCCTGCCGTCAGGCAGGGAGGGCACGGAGAACACGGAGAAGGGATGGGATAAGTCACACAAAGGTACAAAGAAGGGTAAAATAGATGTCCTACACCTTTTAGGTGTAGGACATCTATAAACAAGCATCATTTCAACAGAGTAAGCCGTTTGGTTTGGACGAAATTTCCGGAGCGAAGCTGATAGAAATAGATACCGCTGACAAGTTTGGAGGCATCGAACGCCGCTTCATAGACACCAGCCGGTTGCACGGAATTGACCAGCGTTGCTGCTTCTTTACCAAGAACGTCGAATACCTTCAGCGTGGTCATTGATGAAGCTGCTGAGATTGGAATCGAATACCGGATGGTCGTAGAAGGATTGAACGGATTCGGGTAATTCTGTTCAAGAGAAAATTCCGATGGAAGTTCGTTGTTTGAATGAACATCAGCGGAAGTCCCCGTAAAGAAGGTCCATTGCACACCGAACGCTCCTTTATATTCGGGAGTTTCGGAGGAGACGCGCCAGTAATGTTTCTTGGAGAGCTGAAGTCCGCTCATCTGTTTCACCGTATCCGTGATCCCCTTTTGATCGATCACGATCCCGGCAACGGAAAAATTCGACGTGGTCGACACCTGAAGATGATACGACACAGCGCCGGAGACCTTTCCCCATTTCAGTACGACATTTCCGGAATTGTCGCCGCTCGCGTTGGCGGGAAACAGCGGCGTTGGGATGGAAACGGCGGTCGTGAACGAACGCGTAGGTGTGAATGCGCTTCGGTGTCCGCCGTTGTTCGATGATACTCTCCAATAATATTTCTTCAGTCCAAGCTGAACGTTCTTGAGCGTGTTCGACGTTGAACCGATCTCCGATGAGAATATCTTATTCACGAACATCGAATCCGTCGCAACATCAAGCTGATAGAGCACTCCTCCGCTGACCGGATACCAGCCCACACCGGAATCGGGAGTGATGCGTCCCGCATTATTCGCCGGAGCAACGATGGCCGGCACCGCAGGAATGGAATCGTTCGTCCCGATCTTCTTGACGAACATGATGATCTTTTTCAGAGGATTATCAGTACCATCGCGCGGTGATGCGACGATGGAATCGCAGATGTTCATTCCTGTCGTCACTCTTCCGTATGCGGTATAGAGCGCGTTGAGTGAAGTGGCATTCGACGTGCAGATGAAGAACTGCGAGTTGGCGCTGTTCGGATCGCTATCGCGTGCGGCGCCGAGGATGCCGCGGAGGTACGAGACATTGCTGAATTCCGCAGGGACGTTAGTCTGCGCAGGGTCGCCGTTCCCCCATGTTTCGCGCGGAAGATTCCGCGAATTCGGATCGCCGCCCTGAATGACGAATCCCGGCACTACCCGATGGAACGCGAGACTGTCGAAGAATTTGATCGTCACCAAACTGTCGAAGTAGCGGACCGCCTTCGGAGCAATGAGCGGAAATAGTTCGATATTGAACGAACCGACCGGCACCCCTTCGCGCTCCGTTGTAATAGTATAGACCGGTTTGGCTGCCTCCTGAGCATACATCGACATTGCGCAGAACAGAATGACGAGATATTTTTTCATCAGCATTTCCTTTTCTCTTAATCCAGCCGAACTCCGATACCGATCGATGCATTCCCGGACAATGATTGTCCTGAGATCGGAATGCCGTAATCATATTTTGCGAGGATCACGATATCCGTTGTCCCCCGATACTTCGTTTCAATATACATTCCCAGCGGAAAAATGCAGCCGAGACCTGATTGCATCCCTCTCTCCGACGTGGAGAATGGATACGTGATGGTCGATCCGAATATGTCCGAGAATGAAAGACCGAATCCGGCAAAGAGATACGGCACCGTCCCGGCATAATCAGGGACTCGATACGTAACACTCGCCGAAGCGGAAATTGCAACGGCACTTCCGCCGGTCATCGTGGTACTGCCTGCATCGATATTATAGCGCTGAAAAAGCCGGTCCTGATCGAGTGCAAACCATCGTGCTTCACCGATGGCCATCCAACCGATAGTTTCTACTGTTTGACGGCTTTGAATGTAGGATATCCCGTATCCCAATTTCCAGTAATCATAGAAATAATCCGGCGTTGAGGGACGCGCTACGCTGACGCTGACGGATGAATGCACAGTCTGTGCCTGGTCGGAAGAGAAAAACTGCAACAAAAGGAAGCAATAGGAAAAGATACTCATGATCAATGTGTCTTTGAAATGAATGTTTTATCGTTTGAGAATCCGGAATAATTGAATTGTCCCGTCATGGAATCGGCGGTGACAAGTGATCCGCTGAATGCAGCCTGCTGGTATCCCGGCGTAGTCAGGGTGAATGCAATCTTGGGGTAATTCTTTTTTCCGTCGATCAACACCGGCAGAGGACCGATCCAGCCGGTTCCGGTGATCGCTCCATCATCCATATCGCTGAAATCCATGATCAACTGGTATCCGGAATTCGTTTGTCCCTGCCATCGACCATGGATGCTGGGAGGCGGATCGAATGGTGCCGCAGCAGTGGGGGCATCTTTACTGCAGCCGGCAAACAACAACAGAAGAGTGAATGCGATTTTCAACAGCGGATACTTCATACGATGAGTCCTATTACTTATTACTATTGTATGGTAATTGACGATCAGAAGGTCACGAGAACGAAACCTGATCATGGATGTTTCTGCAAATGAGCAATCGCGGACCGAGCACTGTCGAATCCGCTCTGCACTGCACCTTCGATCGTCGCCGGAAGTTTTGTGTCGGTCCAGTCACCGGCAAGGAAGAGATTCTTCAATGATGTGATATGGGACGGCCGGAATTGTTCCATTCCAACGAACGGGGAAAATGTCGCACGTTTTTCTTTAATAATCAATGAATGAATTACCTTCGCGGCGGACGCTGCCGGGAAGAACCGTTTCAATTCTGCATGGGCCAATTCCGTCAGTTCCTCTTTTTCCTTCTCCGCAAGATCGTGTGCCCCGCTCACCACGAGCGCAAGATACATCAATCCTTCATGTGCTTTTCCGTAGATGACGGACTTGTTGAAGACCCAGTGGAACGGTGAATCGAGCAGCGCTGCGAACTGTTCGGGCATGAAATGCGCATCCATCCAAAGATGAATAGTGATGATGGGAGATGAAATGAATTTCTCCAGTCCTTTCACACCGATCGATGCAGTATCTGCAAACACCTTCGGCAGATCGAAATACGGAACAGCTGATATCACCGTTTTCGGCGTGAGAACTTCTCCATTTTCCAACACAACTGATGTTATCGTTCCATTCGCCTGTTCAATGTTCCGGACCGACGAATTGAGCAATATCCTTGCCCCGTTTTTCACGATCAGTTCAACCGCGCCGTCAACCAGTACCGCGGACAATCCTTTTTTCGGGATGACCATGGAAGAGTTCAGCCGATTGCCGAAGAATGCGGACTTGAGCACTTTCACAAAGAGAGCGGCGGATATCTTATCAGTGGAATCGTTCAGCGCACCGACAGCGATAACGTCCCACAGATACTGTTTGTTCGTTGCCGATTGTTTCAATTCATCCAGCCACTCTGCAACGGTAATGCTCTGCAGATGCTTGTCTGTATCGGGATTCCTGATGAGTAATTGAATGCCGACACGAAGTAATGACAGCCGGTCGGAGAACGAAAGAGTGTTCAAATGAAGGAGTCCCGTCAGCACATTCAACGGCGCGGGCAGCGAAGGGGTACGAAGATACGACGCGGCGCGGTGTTCTCTGCGAAAAGCGATGGAAAGATTTTTCTGGATCTCGACCAGCGGAAGACGGTCGATCATCCGTAAGTATTTGAGTGTGGAATGGTAACAGCCCATCATCAGATGCTGGCCGTTGTCCACTTCATCGCCGGTCTCGGGATGGATGAACGAATACGTGCGACCGCCGAGCCGCGGTTTCTGTTCGAGCAGTATGACGGAGTGACCGTGAGATGAAAGATGAACGCCTGCTGCGAGTCCTGCAAGACCGCCGCCGATGATCAGCACGTCGGGAGATTTACTGGGCATGCCTACGACCGGTTCTTCCACCAGACGGATGCCGTAATGAGGAGTTTCTTTGTCGTTGAGACTTTAATGCGGTGAGCGAATACGTTGTAATCCGCTTTTTCGATATCCTGCAGAAGTCGGAAATAGATCTCCTGCATGATCAGTGCGGCGATGAAGAGCGGCTTGTCCTCATTCGAAAGATGTTTGATCGCTTCGGCAAAATACGTGCGGGCCCGTTCCGCCTGATACATCATCAGCCGTTTGAATTTCACATTATATTTCCCGGCAAGCAGTTCTTCTTCGCTGTAGCCGAAATAATCCATATCCCGCTGCGGAAGATAGATCCTTCCCTTCTTCGCATCGGCGGAAACATCGCGAAGGATATTCGTCAGCTGAAGTGCGAGTCCAAGATTCTCCGCATACACTTTCGCCCCTTCATGTTTGTAGCCGAAGATCTCCGTGCAGATGAGTCCGACAGTGGAAGCAACGCGGTAACAGTACAGTTTCAGGTCCTCGAAAGTCTCATAGCGGGACTTCACCAGGTCCATTTCCATCCCTTTGATCAGGTCATTGAAATGGTGAAGCGGAATGTTGAACCGCTTGATGATCTGGGAAAGTTTATTCACCAACTGGAACCGTGACGTTCCGGTGAGTCCGAGCTCGAATTCCTTCGCCCACTGCAGCAGCGACTGGCGTTTGGTAGAGACACTTGCTTCTTCATCCACGATATCATCCGCAACGCGGCACCAGGCGTAGACGATATTGATCGCCTCGCGCTTCGGTTTGGGAAGGAGCAGGAAGGAATAATAGAAATTACTCCGCTTGTTCTTCTCAATGATGTCCGCAGTCAGCAGATGTTCCATGATGAATGGTCAGTGGTAGAGTGCTTTAAAGAAAATTGCCGCTTTATCGAATTTGGTCAGCGCGGGACGACGAATACGCGTATCATATCCTGCTTCTTTGATCTTCTGCAGAATGGTCATTCCGCCGTGCCAGATCAGCCGCATTTCGAACCGGAGTTCTTTCGAGACCTGTTCAAGAAGCGGTTTCCCCTCCATGAGGATCGTTTCCGTCCGTTCCACCTGGAATCTCATCAGAGTAATGAACTTTTCCGGCTTGGAATCGGTCGACAGATCCTGTTCTGTCAGTCCATTGTTCGTCAATTCCGATTGAGGAATATAGAAACGATTCTTGGCTGTATCAACAGAAATATCCTGCCAGAAGTTCGCCAGCTGAAGTGCAGTGCAGATACGGTCGGAATATTTTTGGTTGGTCTCATTGGAGCATTTGAAGATCTGAAGCAGCAGCCGTCCGATAGGATCGGCCGAATAGCGGCAGTATTCCAGCAGTTCATCGAATGTGCTGTACCGCGGATTGGAGGAATCCTTTTTGAACGCAACAAGCAGGTCCTTCAGCAGTTCGGGGGAAAGTTCGAACTCACGGACGACCTTCGCCAGCTCCACAAAGAAATCATCATCCATATTTCCGGAGAGTGCGTTCATGAGAGAACGCTCCCACGCCTCAAGACTGGCGATGCGTGTTTCCGGCAGCATATTCCCTTCATCAGCGATATCATCAGCGACACGCGAGAAGGCATAGATCAAGTGAATGGGACGGCGGTAGCGCTTGGGAATGAAGAACGATCCGACGGGAAAATTCTCGTAATGCTGCTGAGCAAGTTTTTCGAAAGGATGACCCATACACTCACTTCGATAGTGTGACCAATGTTCTGTGTTCAGAAATTTGCGCAATTATCCTTATAAATCATACGTTTTTTTTCATTCTTGTCCTGTTTCCGCATCGTTCACACCGAAGCGCCGGCAAACTGTTGAATTCACGCAAATACGGAGGAGAAAGACTGCTGTGAGACAAATATCACAGTGCGAAAAAACTGTATATTTGTCCTTTGACTCTCACCTTCTCTTGTTGTAATTTCTCGCAACATTGTTCCTTCATAATTGAGATCCGGAAGCACTCCATGAGCATCAGCAGTACGGTTTTGATCAAGGTGAGTAAGCACGTTAACGAACTATTCGACCGCAAGAGCACCATTGCGGCGATGTACCATAATTTCGATCACACGCTGGATGTCGTTGCGAATGTGAAAGAGATCGCTAAAGCGATGGACCTGAGCGGCGATAAGACGGAAGTGATCGTGATCGCAGCATGGTTCCACGATACCGGATATCTCTTCTCCCCTGTTGAACATGAAGAACGCAGCGTTAAACTTGCCACAACATACCTGAAGAAGATCGGATACCCGGAAAAGAAGATCGCAGAAGTAGCCGGCTGTATCCGTGCAACGAAAGTTCCGCAGCACCCGAAGAATACCATCGAAAAAGTGATGAGCGACGCCGATCTGCTGAGCCTGGGGAAAAAGGACAGTATCGAGAAAGGCGAAATGCTCAGAGCCGAGATCGAGAATCTCTCCGGGAAAGTGATGAGTGAGAAGAACTGGGTGAAACAGAGCATCGCATTCTTTCAGGGACACCATTATCACACTGATTATGCCATTCAGCACTACAGTGAGAACCGCGAACGGAATCTGAAAGCACTCCAGGCACAATTGGAAAAACTCGAACGACCGAGAGTAAAGAAACCGGCGGCGGCCGCAAAAACACCGGCAAAAAGGAAGACAGTAAAAAAGTAAAACCGTTGATCATCAGATCAATGCTGAAAAAGGACGAACTCAGTGTTTGTCCTTTTTTATTTTAAAGAATAAGGAATGGCTTTTAGGCGGAAGGAACGAGGGACAGTTCGAAGTGTTATCGGGATTTTGGACGGAATCCTGCTGGCTGTTTTTTAGAGAACCCGAAATACTTCAGCAGCAGTTCGGAAATACGGACCGATGCACGTCCATCACCATACAAATTTGACGGAGTGAACTTCGACTTTGTCTGTGAACGTTTCTGCAGGATCTTCGATGATGCTTTGACGATCTTTTTCGCATCAGTTCCGACCACCGTGACCGCCCCCGATCTTACCGCTTCCGTTTGTTCCGCCATGTCACGCAACAAGATCACCGGCTTCCCCAGCGAATGGGCCTCTTCCTGCAGACTGCCGGAATCCGTGATCACCAAGGTTGAACATGCAACCATATTGACAAAATCCGCATAATTCATCGGTTCAAGCAACAGCATGTTCGGAATATCCTTGAACAAATCGAAGACCGTTTCCCGAACGGAGGGATTGAGATGAACCGGGAAAATGAATCTCACGGATGAATACCGCTGCGCCAGTTCCTTCACTGCCGAACAAATACCAAGCATTGGTTCACTGATATGTTCCGGGCGATGCACCGTCACAACAACGATCCGTTCTTTCCGCCGCACACTTTCCATCACATGGTCATTCGGGAATTGATGATCCGGCTTCACAATTTGATGAAGTGCATCAACAGAAGTACTTCCCGTGCAAAGGATGTTCTCTTTCCCGATACCTTCACTCAATAATATTTTGGCGGCGGTAACGGTCGGTGTGCAGTGAATGTCCGTGATACGTGAGGTCATTACCCGATATCCTTCGTCCGGAAAAGGATTCGACCTGTTCCCGGAGCGGAGTCCTGCTTCCACATGAACGACCGGTATCCTGCGGTGGAACGCAGCAAGAGCGGAAGTGAATGTCGTAACGGTGTCTCCCTGGACGATGACCATATCGGGAGATTCGACCGCAAGGACGTAATCCATTTTTTCCAGCATATTCTGAGCGAGAACGGAGAGCGACTGCCGCATTCCTGCGACGCTGAGATCGTACGACGGGGAGATGTGAAATATTGCGAGAACATCGGAGATCGACTCCCGGTTCGGCGCTGCGGAAATAATGCAAAGGGAAAAGAACTGTTCGTGCAATTGAAGCTGAAGGATGACCGGGGCTAGTTTTACCGCGTCTGACCGCGTGCCGAGAATAACTGCTATTTTTTTAACTTCCCCCATTGGGCATCAAGATAAAAATAAAAGTGAAAAGAATCCTGCTATTTTTTATATTACATCAATAGATGAAAGGATCTTTGCATCATGAGAGTCATTATCCAACCGAACTATGATCTTGTCAGTAAGTGGACCGCGGCGTTCATCGTCAAGCGGATCCGCGAATTCAAAGCTACAACCGGTAGTCCGTTCGTTCTGGGCTTACCGACCGGTTCCTCACCGCTCGGAACGTACCGAGAACTGATCGCAATGCACAAACAAGGGCTCGTCTCATTCAA
Organism: Bacteroidota bacterium; assembly: GCA_049317705.1. Taxonomy (GTDB): domain Bacteria; phylum Bacteroidota; class Ignavibacteria; order UBA10030; family UBA8401; genus UBA8401. The sequence continues at coordinate 10,760 of JBMOHT010000077.1, forward strand.
GAATGTCGTTACATTCAATATGGATGAGTATGTCGCTCTCCCGAAGGACCATCCCGAGAGTTATCATTCCTTCATGTGGAACAATTTCTTCAATCATGTCGATATTCAGGCGAAGAACGTGCACATTCTGAACGGCAATGCCAAGGACCTCGAAAAAGAATGTGAAGAGTACGAAAAGAAGATCAAGCGGAACGGCGGAATCCAATTGTTCCTCGGCGGTATCGGTCCGGACGGACATATCGCATTCAACGAGCCCGGCTCATCGCTCGCTTCACGCACACGCATTAAAACACTCACATACGATACGATCGTAGCGAACTCACGGTTCTTCGGAAATGATGTCACGAAAGTCCCGAAAACGGCGTTGACGGTCGGCGTCGGCACGATCCTGGATGCACGCGAGATCATGCTGATCATCTCAGGTCATGCCAAGGCGCGCGCACTTGCGCATGTTGTTGAGGCAGGAGTGAATCATATGTGGACGGTGAGCGCACTGCAGCTGCATCCGAAAGGGATCATTGTCTGCGACGATGATTCGACCCATGAATTGAAGGTAGGAACGGTGAAGTATTTCAAGGATATCGAAGCGCAGAATCTCGATGCAACATCGCTGATCCGCTAAAATGACAACCGCACTGAAACTGATCCGGGTCCTCCCACGAGTTCCCGGATCTTTTATTTCTTCCCCTCTCCTGCGATGATCTCTTTCAACCGCATCAGGTCCTGTCGGACAGTGACGGTCTTTTCAATCTCCGTTTCCAACATCAGATAGCGTTCCAACTCCTTCTCCGCTGCAGGATAATTTCCTTTGAACCATTGGGCCAATCCGGAATTCAAATACGCAGGTGCGAACCGCGGATTGAGTCTCTTCGCCTGTTCAAAGTAGACGAGTGCAGAATCGAATTGCTCAACGCGCACGTAGGCAGTCCCCATAGAGAATGCAGAGATGGACTGACGCGGATTCAGTTCAGCACCGCGCCGGTACTCCTGCATTGCTGCGGGAATATTTCCAACTGCAGCGTAGACATTACCGATATTGTTACGGACGTGGAAGGTCTCTTTCTCTTTCAGTGCCTGACGGAATTCAACAAGCGCCTTTTCATAGAGTTTCGTATCGAAATAATTCAATCCGATATATTCGTGTTCCATCGAAAATTCATCATCAATGCGGATATTCAGGATGCTCGTGAGAGAGACAGCCAATACGGCCGTAACTCCGGCGATGATCAATTCATTTTTCCGTTGAGCATTCCATTGATCGATCAGCCATTCGATTCCCGCACCTGCAAAAAGGATAAAGAATGGAATGGATGACAGCCGGAATCTGTCCGTTACAAAGAACAACACTACGGCAGCGATCTGAACTGCCAGAAACCCAAACAGCAGTAGATGTTTTTTCCATTCCTTCCGAAGACTCACCATTCCTATCATCGACAACGGGAATAGGATAAGAAAGGTCAGGAGATACCCGAACACAGGTACCTCATTCTTTGCGATAAAATGATAGTTGTACCCAAGCTGGCCGATCTCTTTATAATGGAAGAAGAAGAGAATTTTTTCGCCGACAAGTTTCAGGAAACTACCCGGATGTTCGACGATGAATCTCTTTGATTCAGCCATCCAATATGATGACGCCTCTCCGGAGGTGAATGACCTTCCGGTTGTCATTTCCAGGAATACTCTGCCGTCCGGATCGTTCGCAAGATCGAGACCGTCAACATTATAATAGACTCCGACTGCTTTGGCATTGTTACCCAGATAAAAATTAAGTCCACCGTTCGATGTTACGGGAATGAATTCCTTCGATACGGCATAATTCCTGACCGTCACGGGCAGGACCACGATCACCGCAGAGACTGCAACGATCACCATTGAACGGATGCGGAGCGTCGACGTACCTCCCGCATACATGAATATCCAACCAAGCACAAAGAACAGCAGCAGAATATCCGTAGGTCTGCACAAGATGGCCGCACCGATCGAGACTCCTGCGGCAGTCCACCACCGCATATCGGACCGTTCCCTTGCTACTATGGTGCAATAGAAGGCCAGGGTCAGGAAAAACACTTTGACCGTTTCCACCAGAAGCAGATTAGCGAACAGCAGCAGCGGACCGTATAGAGCGGCGATCAACGCTGCAAAGAAGGCGGTCCTGCGATTGAATAATTTTTCCGCTGATAGATATAGAAGGATGATGGTACCGAGTCCGACCGCATGCTGAAGAAGACGGACGACATTGAGACTTTCGCCGGTTATTGAATAGATCACCGCCAGCAGATACGGATAGAGCGGAGTCATCAGGAATGGCTGTGTTCCGATCCAGTCCCCCGTTGAGACGATCTTTCTGGCCCATTGATTATAGGTGGAGGCATCGGACCAGACGGCAAAATTGAATATGGATGAATTCCATTCGGTCAGAATGATGATCCGTATGACGATACTGACGGCAAGCACCAAAAGGATGGCACGTTTCCTGTCGTCGAAGAATGACTGCGGTAAGGTCTTTTTCTGTTTTTTCATCGATGGAACATAGCACAAAATACCTGTTCGATGCAAGATTTCATTTGCACGACAGAGCATCATTGTCTAACTTCGAATCATCATGGCAGAACAATTCGACATAGGATTGGCGTGGGATTGGGAATTCGACCGGGACTTCATCTACGGCATCGAGAATGAGTGCATCTCCGTCGGTCTTTCCACATTCCGGATCGAACCGAATAACGTGGAGGCGGTCACGCGGATGGTGCGAAGCAGAAAGATCTCATTCAATGTGCTGTTGGACAGAGCTTCAGACTCGGACGACAATTTCATTCCGCTAGCCCGGACGCTCACAAGGGCGCGGACGAAGATCCTGAATGAATATGCCAATGTGGAGTATGCGAAGGACAAAGCGAATATGCATCTCGCGCTGATGGGTGAAGGAATCAACGTCCCTTATACCATCATCATCTCCCCGTATAATAAACGTCAGGAAGTGGAATTGAGTCTCACGGAACTCGCCCATCTCGGCAGGCCGTTCATCATTAAACCGGCGAACACCACCGGAGGCGGCATCGGCGTTGTACTTGGAGCGGAAACACTGAAAGAGATCATCGAATCCAGGAAATTCCATAAGAACGATACCTACCTTCTTCAGGAGACGGTCCACCCTGCTATGCTCGGATCAATGATCGGCTGGTTCCGGGTATTCTATGCATTTGGCGCGACGATCGTCTGCTGGTGGGACCACCGAACACATATCTACCGTGAGATGACGAAACAGGAGATCCGGAAGTATAAACTTCAAAAACTCCATGCAATGATCCTCACCATCCATAAGATCTGCCGGCTCGATTTCTTCTCCTCGGAGATCACGATAACAGAGAACGGAAAATTCATCGCTGTCGATTATGTGAATGAGATCTGCGATATGCGTCTGCAGTCGAAGCACGCGGACGGTGTACCGGATGCTATCGTCGCACAAATACAGCGTCAATTTGCCAAATTTGTCCGCTCCCATTTGAAAAAGTCGGCTTGACTTTTCACCGAGCTATTGATACATTCAATAAGGTTTAACCTTATTTTGACCATTTTCCGGAGGAATTCACGATGCGTGCATCATTACTGCGAACATTTCTTATTGTCTCTCTCTTCTCCGTCGGTCTGATCGGCTGCGGCGGTTCGCAAGAAACGGTAGCGGAAGATGAACTTGTCACCGATACCGGTGTCACGGAAGAAACTCCTCAGGAGGAACCCAAACAGGAAGAACAGGCACCGGCCGATGAGCAGAAACCTGTAGAACAACCCGCTCAGCAGAGCCAACCTGCTCAGGAACAGACATCACAAGAAGGTCCGAGCAAAGAACAATTGCAGAATGAACTCGATGCGATCAAATCAGAGAACGTGCAGTTGAAAGAAGAGAATTCAACGTTACAGCAGACCAATAAAGATCTTGCGAACAAGATCTCCGATCTTGAAGCAGCGAATGCCGCACTCACCCGCGCTCCGAAAAGAACCGAATCCGCCAAGGTCGATCATCGTCCTGCAGCCCCCGGAAGATCCTCATCTGAAGAAGTGAAAGCATACGAAGGCGCGATCAATCTCGCAAAGAACCGCAATTACCGCGATGCGATCAGCGAATTACAGACGCTCTTGAATACCGGCATCAAAGAAGATTATGCGGATAACTGCCAATACTGGATCGGCGAAAGCAATTTCCATCTGAAGGAATATTCAAAAGCAATTGAACATCTGGAACAGGTCCAGAAATATAATTTCTCCGAGAAGAAGGATGACGCACAATTGATGATCGCTCAATGCTACGAACGTCTCGGTGATAAGGACAAAGCCCGTGCAGGATATCAGAAACTTGTGGATCTGTATCCGACCAGTGAATATGTGAAACGGGCAAAAGCAAAATTGAATTAAACGAACTTCGTCTCAGTAGAAACAAAAATCCCTCGCACTGCGAGGGATTTTTGTTTTAAAGACCGAATCACTTCGGAGATACTTCCGCCATACAAACGTTGACTATCCTTCGCGAAGAAATTTTTCGCATAACGTAACATCCTCTTCGCTTCCGATAAAGAGCGGCGTCCGTTGATGCAGTTCCGTCGGGACCACATCCAGTATCCGTTTCTCTCCGTCGATCGCCCTGCCGCCCGCCTGTTCACAGATGAATGCCAGAGGATTGTTCTCATACATCAGACGCAGTTTGCCGTTCTTGTTGCGGGAATCGCCGGGATACAAATATATCCCGCCGTAGAGCATATTCCGGTGAAAATCGGCAACGAGGGAACCGATATACCGGCTCGTGTAAGGACGGGAAGTTGCTTTATCCTCATCCTGCAGATGCTTGATGTATTTCTTAACGCCGTTCCCCCACCACTTATAATTCCCTTCATTCACGCTGTAGATCTGTCCGCGTTTCGGTATCTTGATGTTCTCATGGGAAAGCAGGAATTCTCCGATGCTCGGATCGAGTGTGAATCCATGTACGCCGTCCCCCGCCGTATACACAAGCATGGTACTTGATCCGAAGACAACATATCCCGCAGCGATCTGCTTGTATCCCGGCTGCAGCACATCGTCGATCGTACCGTTCCCGCCGTTGGAGACCCTGCGGTAGATGGAGAAGATCGTTCCAATACTCACATTCGCATCGATATTTCCGGAACCGTCGAGTGGATCATACAGAAGAACATATTTTCCTTTAGGATACTGGTCCGGTATACTGATGATGGATTCATGTTCTTCCGATGCCATCACACAAAGATGCCCGCCGTGGTCCATCGCTCGGAAGATTGTCTCATCGGCATAGACATCCAGTTTCTTTACCGTATCGCCGGAAACATTCTGCGTGCCGGCAACTCCCAGGATGTTCACCAAACCGGCTTTACTCACTTCCCGCCAGATGATCTTGATGGCAAGAGAAAGGTCGCGCAGGATGTTTGTAAAATTTCCCGAAGCTCCTGGGTGCTGGCGTTCTGCTTCGATGATGTGACGCTCGAGCGTCACAATTTTGGATTGGGACATAAGGAGACTCCGCAATGGATATTTAACGGAAAGGATATTGAATAAAAGTAGGGAAAATGAAACGAAGGAGCAAGGGAAGAAGCTTACGCCGCTTCCTGCTCCTTATACTGCAAAAGATATAATTTGTAATAGATCCCCTTGTGTGAAAGGAGTTCCTGGTGCGTTCCCATCTCGCGTATCTCCCCTTTGTGCATCACAACGATCTTTGCTGCATTCTGAATGGTCGAGAGTCTATGCGCTATCACGATGGCGGTCCTGTTCGCAAGAAGTTTCTGGATCGCGGTTTGAATGAGGATCTCAGTCTCCGTATCAACACTTGAGGTCGCTTCATCCAACACGAGGATCCGCGGATCGAAGGCAAGAGCACGGGCAAACGACAGCAGTTGTTTCTGTCCGACGGAAAGTGTGGAGCCTCGTTCTTTCACTTCTTC
>JBMOHT010000078.1:0-16143 GCA_049317705.1 Bacteroidota bacterium
GAAAATACGGAGAAGAGAGGAGAAAGCGAAACTTCATATTGAGTGCGAACGATGATCACTTAGCGAAGATATTGAAATGAACTTCACTGTGTGTTCAGCTGAGATCTGATAAGAATCAATATTCCCCCGGTAAAAAATTTAGTGTCGTGACCATGTAGGGAATTCCGGCACCGAACCATAAATAGGTATTTTTTATCGAAAAAAAATCTTGGCATTTTAGGCCTTAAAAAAACCTGTGTCTTAAAATATTAGAAAAATCTAATGATTTCGCATATTTCAGACAGCATAGTCCGATTTGTTTGTGATGTCTATCTCATTGTAAAATAAAGCGTTAGGAAATTTATTCTTCATCCCTTACAATTCAGCACTTCATTCATTAATCTCAGGAGTAAACCATGTTCCGTCGTTACGCCGTTGTACTCTGTTCAGTTATCGCTCTGTTCTCCTTCCTTCACTCCCAGCCGAAATTACTGTGGACGATAACAGACCCGACACCGGACAGCGTGGTCAGTCTTCATGATGCCGTTAGAGATTATTCGGGAAATATACTCATGATCGCGAATGGTTTCACAAAATACTCGAACACTGGTTCAATGCTGTGGAGAAAGATACTGCCGAGTCTCGGAAATTTTGTCTATAAAATGACAACCGACAAACAGGGGAATGTGTACATCGTTGTCAACAATAATACTGATAAACAGACCTTGATGAAGTATTCTCCGTCCGGTGACAGTCTCTGGGCGAAAACACTGACCCTGGATATGCCGTCGGGAGATTACCGAAGTCAAAACCGTCTCATCACTTCTGATGGAGACGGAAATGTGTATATCGCGGTGCAGCATGAACAGCGCAAACCCGGCGAAATATTTAAAACATTCCTGATGGTAAGTTCCTACACGTCCGGCGGACAATTACGATGGCTCGATACCACGGTCACAGCAATGCCGCTGAATCGTGAGCCGGAATACGGCGACCTGATGCTGAGTGAAATGCTCGTCGATGGGTCGGGCAATATTATTATCTCATTGGCGAGCCGCTCCGAGATCAATCCCTCCCTGTTCATCGCCGAAACAAAGATCGTGAAGTATTCATCGGCCGGAGGCCCGCCGGCGTGGGTCAACTCGCTCGCGATCAGCGGAGTGAATGTTGAAGTATCGGATATCGATGTGGATGCATTTGGAAATATCTTTGTCGCGTATAATCACATGCTTTCACTCACGGTGGGGGGGCGGATCAGAAAGATCTCTTCATCCGGAGCAACACTATGGGATCGGATGACTGCGAACTCCGGCGCAAAGATCGCCAGTGACAATAACGGAGGCGTGTATGCAGGGATCGGAAGATCACTTTCATTTACAACGACCATTTCGAGGATCTTCCGTTTTAACGGACCAGACAGCACGTTCATCGGAAACTTCGGGATCGGAAACTATTCCCTGCTGCATCATCTTGCGGTCGACCCTTCCGGTTTTGTCGTTGCCTCCGGTGTGATGAAACAATCATACAGTGCCGCTGAAGGGAGTTATCTGTTCACGGAGTTCACGCCGGAGGGACAGCAGAACGGCTCGGTCGTTTATTCTTCTCCCGGCGTCAGTTATGAGTATCCGCATTTCCTTTTTCAAGGGAATGGAACATACAACGTCATCGGTCAGAGTGTCCACCATCTCACGAAATCCGTTCTCTGGATCAACAAGATCAGTGTCGTACCGAATCCCCCCGCACCGCCGGACCCTCAGCCGGAAAAAGGATGGGCAACGCAGAACTCCGGCACCACGGCGGATCTCTACAGCGTCTGGTTCAAACAGGGAAGTGAAGGATGGGCAGTGGGAGACAGCGGAACCATTCTTCATACAATGGATGCCGGGAATGTGTGGACGAAATTACCGTCACCGGTCCAGTCCGATTTCAAAGAAATAAAATTCTTCAATGACACTCTCGGATTCATCGTCGGCACAGGAGGAATCATCCGCACTGGCGACGGCGGTGTAACGTGGACAAAAATATCAGAGACAGGGAACCAAACATTGTATGCGATCGCGGGGAATGATTCGGGGATGTTCGTCGCTGTCGGCACCGGCGGCCTAAGCCGGAATTCGACGGATTGGGGAAATACATGGGCTACGACCAATACCAAGAACGGTGAAACGCTCCGAGATGTGGAGCACTTCGGCGGTTTGTTCGTTGCTGCCGGTGATAATGCAAGCGTCTACGTATGGCCGACCGTCTCTGGATGGGCAACCATCAACAGCGGTGGATTATTCGGGCAGAATTTCCGAGCGATCCAAAAGAAAGGAAAGAAACTGTATTTGTATGGTTCGATCATCGGAGAAGTGGATGAAAAATTTGCCTTCCGTTCGTCCATCGATTTTCCGCCCACAACATTATTGTCGGTCACGGACGATCCTAAGGCTGAACTTGCCGTTGTCACAGGAGAAATGGGAACAGTTGGCTTTGCCGATGAGGAAAAATCGGTCCGGTATAAAACTGTTTCACCGTATGATCTGAACGATGTATTCCAGTCCGGTTCGTTTGCCGTCGTGGTGGGTGATCACGGCACGATCATCAATTTTAACAATCGTTCCAGGGTCTCCAACCGACCGAATGATATATTTTTCTCACTCACCATGGTCGATCCGATGACCTTCATCTATTCCACCCAGAATAAATTGTTCCGTTCATCCGACGGCGGTAATAAGTGGTCCGTTGTGGATTCCTCCGGTCAATGGGGAAACCGGTTCACGGTGAACGGTTCGGACGTGTGGGGAAGCGTGAAGATCGATACGCAGTATACGGTGATGCTTTCCACCGATAAAGGATTCACGTGGCAGGTTCAGTCTCCGATCCTTCCGTATAAACACCATCCTCTGATCACGATCCCGCTCGGAAAAAATGTCATTGTTTCAGGAGAAGGTGATGCCGTAAATGAATTGATCGTGTTTATGTCCGCCCACATCGGAGCGAATTGGTACTGGATACCGTTTGATACGATCAAAGCGAATCACCGGAACCTGTACCATTCCGCCGATACAACATCGTTATGGCGTGAGAATGTGAATATGACCAATGGAATGTATTCTCTTCAAAAATTTACTTCAGGTATTCCGCGTTGGTTGACCATGTTCAGCGATTCTGTCGGAAAGAATATCAATCCGTACGACCCCATCGTCCTTCCGAATGGCGAAATAGTACTGCAGAAGAATTCCGGTACCATAAAACCGATGTTCCATACCGTGAACGGAGGGATTACCTGGAAAAACTATCCATCCAGCATCCCTGAGGCGGCACATCTGGAACACAAGACCTTCGCCAATTGGTCCGGATTTGATCTTCGACTCTCCACAGACGGGAACTTCTCCCACAAGACCGGTCCGGATTATTTCTTTACTCGTTCACGGGACGGGTACAAGCAGAGAGAGTTTGGCAGTGCGCGTAAATTTTCCTGGATGGAAGAAGGTCAGATCATTTTCGAACATCCTCTGCAGATCGATACGAACCGCATCATCGACCGCTGGACGTATCTTGCGTCGCAGCGTAAGAAAGCGATCGGGAATCCCGGTGTCGCCGTGGATACGATCATCGTTGCTCCCGGTACGACCGGCAACGTGCTGAAGAATATCGTTGTTCTGGCGGATAAGGTCTTGCACACCGCTATCGGCGATCTGACCATTGTTCTTTCGCACAACAGCATCAGCGATACATTGTTCCATCAACTCGGCTTCAGCGCGGATAACATGTTCAATGTCGTCTTCAGCGATGCTTCGACAGCCGATCTTGCGTTTGTCCGTGCACCGTTCTCCGGAGAATACCGTCCCTTCTCACCGCTGCAGAAATTCATCGGTTCGAATCCTGCGGGTGCGTGGATCCTGAAGATCTATGACAAAACACCGGCGGATTCCGGTATGCTCGAGGCATGGTCCCTGAAACTGGAAAGTGATTTTGTTGCATCGGTGCAGAACAACGGACTCGTTCCGTCGGAGTTCTCGCTGTCGCAGAATTATCCCAATCCGTTCAATCCGTCAACCACGATCAATTATCAATTACCGATGAACAGCACGGTGAGTCTGAAGATCTATGATGTCATTGGCAGAGAAGTTGCAACGCTGGTGAACGATGTGATGAATGCAGGTTCATACTCGATGCCGTTCAATGCCTCACGCTTTGCGAGCGGCGTCTATTTCTACCGCATCGAGGCGACGGCGACTAACGGTTCGCACAGCCGCTTTACCGATGTGAAGAAGATGATCCTGTTGAAATAGAAATAATTTAAGCTTAGCTGTAATTTATGCGGTGCTTTTTCCAATGGAGAGAGCACCGCATTTTTTTTATCCATTCGGTATAAAGCGCCGGTGTCCACTTTTCAACAGATGCGCAACAGCATACCGGACCGGTGAATCCTTTGTTGAAATCGGCAAATTTAAATGGAAAAAGCCCAAATTACCTAAGCAATCACAATTGCGATAAAAAACTCCGCTCCTATGATTCTCGGTATTTTAGGCATGGAAGTTGTAAAACCATCATCTTGCAGGCTGGTGAACTGTGATCGGACAATTGCCCCGTTCCTTTATACACCTTCGTTTTCTGCGTACCAAAAACTTGAGAAATCTTACGTCGAAGAATGAAAAGCATCATACTCCATATCAAAGAATGGTTGAAACGTTCCGCCGGAATGACCATACTCCTTTTCTCGCTGCTGCAGCCGCAACCGCAGCAGTATCAGACCGTCGTGTACAACGATGAGAGCAGCCTGCCGAGCAATCTTACCAAAGAGATCATCCAGGATTCCCGCGGATTCATCTGGATCGCAAGCGACGGCGGTCTCGCTCGCTTCGACGGGAAACAATTCACCGAATACAACCGCAACCTTCCAAGCACGTACGTAAAAAATCTTTTTCTCACGCGGTTAGGTAAACTGCTCGTCGTTACGGATCTTGGGATCTGTTCCATGCTCTACAACGGATTCGAACCGGAAATCTCCGTTGCGATCCCGGGCGGGACCCATCCGTCCGATTCAACATTGTTCTATCCTAAGCAGATCTACGAAGACAGGCGGGGAACATTGTGGATCAGTGAACCGAATGCCGTTGTGGAATACCGTGACAACCGCATCCACCGGTACTATTTTGATGAGCAGTACCGCGCAGACAGTTATGTGCGGTCATTCCACTTCTTCGAGCATCCCGTGCTCGGACTGCTGGCCGTCTCCGAACGGGGATATCTTTTTTCGTTCGACCGTACCAAACAGCGGTTCAACAGACTCGATGTGAGCAACGGCGGATTCCTGATCGATGCGGTGATCAGATCGCACCGCGGAGAGATGATCGCGGGAGGGAGCACCGGTATCTATACTCTTCAGACGGACAGCGGCTTGAACCGGCTTCGGTGGCAGACCATTCAGCTGCTTCCGACTGTCTCTTCGCTTGCCGAGGATGACCGCGGTCAATTGATCGTTGGTACATGGCAGAACGGTGTGCATATCATCGATCCCTCATTGAAGTCCGAGAGCAAGGTCCCGTCGCTTCCGTTCGCGGTGATCAACGGTGTCTTCATCGGGAACGGAGGAGAGTTGTGGATCAGTTCCGATGACGGCATCGCGCTTCTCCGCAGGACCTATGTTCAGCCGATCTCACTTGGCAATAACAATCTCTATATGATGTCGGTCATCCAAAAAGGAAAAGAGATTCTCGCTACGGACGGAAAGCATATCTCCCGTTTGCTGCGGTCTCCGGAACGGATCTCCGTGGAGTCGGTGTATGAAAATACCGAGAGTCTCATGCTGAGTCTCGCCGTGTCCGGTGATACCATGTGGGTGGGATACCGCGATGCATTCATCACGAAACACACTCCGTCGGGAATTGAGCGGATCCCGGTTCCTTCCAACAACAATCGGTTGATCGATTACATGGCTGCCGATTCGCGCGGCGCCATTTGGTTCTGTCAGGACGGCACCACGGGGATCTACCGGCTGAACGGTTCGACCGCCGTCTATTATGATTCATCCAAAGGGATCAGCAGTCACATCAATATCATCCGTCAGTTCCCGGACGGAGCATTGTATGCTGCAGGAGTCGGAACATCATATCTCTACAAGTATAACGAATCATCCGATCGGTTCGCTGATATCAGTGCAGCGCCGCTTCCCGGTCAGTCCGCGGAACTGACGGTGAATGATCTTTGCACCAATGCTGATGGAACGGTGTGGCTTGGAACGAACAACGGAATATGGATGTATCGGAACGGTTCGCTGTCGCGGCGCTCCGAACTTGAAGATCTGAACAGTGAATTGGTCGTTTCTCTGGCGAAGGATCCGGGCGGAAACATCTGGATCGGAACGGATCATGGAATGTTCCGATTCAAAAACAGGGAATTGTCGCATTATATGACATCGGACGGACTGACGAGCATGGCGATGTCGCCGCGCTGTATGCTGGCCGATGATTCCGGAATGGTGTGGATCGGAACTGCTCACGGAATGTGTTCGATCGATGCACATTCGTCCGGCTTTGACAGGACTCCGCCGCCGATCCTCGTCCGGTGCAGTATCAACGATATCCCTGTCGATATCACTGATGCCGGTGCTGAATTCCGGAACGGCAGTTATCTGAGTGTTCGGGCTGTCTCGCTAACGTTCCCCGCTGAGAAGATCCTCTACCGCATGCGCCTTCTTGGTTCCGGCGATGAATGGTCCAAACCCTTACCGGATAATGAGTTCATTATCCCTCAATTGAACGAAGGGACCTATACCCTGCAGGTGACCGCTCAGCAGACCGGTCTTGCGGAAAGTGCGCCGGCGGAATATACGTTCAGGATCATTTCGCCTTGGTATCGGCAGTGGTGGGCGTTGACATCCTACGCACTCGTTGTGATCCTCTCGGTGTGGATACTGAGAAAACTCAGGTCATCGCGTGTGGAACAGAAGCATTTGAAGCAGGACCTTGCGCGGAGCGAAAAGGAACTGCGGGAATTATTCGAATCCGTCGAAGATGTCTTTCTTCAGACGGACCATCAAGGAATGATCACAGAGATCACTCCATCCATTGAGAAACACTCAGGTTATTCGCGCAGTGAGCTGATCGGAAAACCTTCTTCATTGTTCTTCAATGACCCCATTGAACTTCAGCAGTTCCGAAGGAATATTGCCCGCGACAAACAAGTGGTGGATTTCGGTCTGCGGCTGAGAACGAAATCCGGTGAACTGGTGATCGTCTCGCTCAATGCACAATTGGTGAAGCAGAGTGACGGGAAGAATTTTGTGATGAAGGGATCCATCCGTGATATTACGCGGCGCACACTCTCCGAGGACAAGCTGGCGAGTCTCGCGCTTCAACGGAAGACGCTGCTGGACGTGACCAAGAAGATAATCACAGCACAGAGCGAAGAGGATGTTGCCCGCCTCATCGCCGATACGTTCGACGGAATGATCGAACATGATATGGTCTCCCTGTATCGCGTCGATCACGAGCTCCGCATCCTCCGTCCATCCATTATTCGCGGTGTTCGGCAGACAGCGGATGAACTTGAAGAATGGACCGTTCCGATCGGGCGCGGAGTTCTGGGTGCTGTGATCGAAAGCGGCATCGGTGAATTAGTGAACGATGCCCATCTCGATCCGCGGGCGGTCTATCCTGTCGGTGTTCTGCCGGTCGAAGAACAATTGATCGTCGTTCCGGTGCGATCACGGAACAGAGCCTGGGGAGCGGTCTGCATCAACCGATTGAGCGGGAAACATTTTACCGAAGAGGAATTCGAGATCGTTCAGTTCCTGGCATCGTATGCATCCCTTTCTTTGGACAATATCAAGATGATGGAAGAGGTCCGCTCTGCATCGGAGCGGCTGGAACAGCAGCAGCAATTCATCAATCAGATCCTCGATACCACACCGAATCTGATCTCCGTGAAGGATATCGACGGGAATGTCCGCCTGGTGAACCAGGCGTTCTCTGATCTGCTCGGCATCACCAAGGAGGAATTGATCGCGAAGAATAACCTATCGTCGTTCGACCATTCACATCATATGGAAGAAACGATTGCGATCGACCGGCAGGTGATCGAACAGCAGCACGATGCGTTGATGGAAGAGGAATTCCTGGATACGCGCGGTGAACTGCACACCTATTTGACAGTAAAGAAACCCCTCATCGATGCATCCGGCGCCAAACTCGTTCTCGGGATCAGTTCCGATATCACATACCAGAAACGTGCAGAAGAGGAACTGAGGAGTGCGCTGCAGCAGGAGCGGGATCTGAATGATCTTAAATCGCGGTTCGTGTCGATGGTCTCGCATGAATTCCGCACACCGCTGGCGACCATCCTTTCAAGCATGGAACTGATCGAACGGTACGGGCAGAAGAAGAGTGAAGCGAATGAGGAGAAGATCAAAACGCATTACGTGCGTATCCGGGACGGTATTGACCGGATGAACGGACTGCTCGACGATGTGCTGATGATTGGCCGCGCGGATGCCGGACGGATGGAATTCAAACCGGAGGCACTCGATATCAATGCAATGTGTGAACAGCTTCTGGAAGAGCTCAATGCGCTTGTCGCACGGCATCACCAGAGGATCGAATTCCATTCCGCGCCCGACGTGGGAACGGCGCCGGTCGATGCGAAACTGCTCAGGCATATCCTCACGAATCTCATCACGAACGGAGCGAAATACTCTCCGCCGAACAGCACCATTACATTGTCCGTCCGCAGGGACGATGCGTCGATCATCTTTGAAGTGAAGGATTCCGGCATCGGCATTCCCGAAGAGGATATGCCCGGACTCTTCCAATCGTTCCACCGTGCAGGCAATGTGGGGAATATCCCCGGAACAGGACTCGGACTGACCATTGTAAAGCGGTGCATCGACCTTCACAATGGTTCGGTCTCCGTGAACAGTGTCGTCAACGCAGGAACTACATTTACCGTAAAAGTGCCGTCAACTCAAACAACCTAGTATCCATATGAAAACAATCCTTGTAATAGAAGATGAAGAGAGTATCCGCAAGAATATCATAGAACTGCTTGAGGTGGAAGACTTCCGGACGCTCGAGGCGGAGAACGGTCTCATCGGGATCGATCAGGCGAAGCGCCACCATCCGGATCTGATCCTCTCCGATGTGATGATGCCCGAGCGGAACGGTTTCGAAGTACTGAGCGAACTGCAGCAGGAGAAGACCACCGCCAGGATCCCGTTCATCTTTCTGACGGCAAAGACGGACCAGAACGATTTCCGACGTGGCATGGAGATCGGTGCCGATGACTATATCGCGAAACCGTTCACCAATGCGGTGCTGCTGAAGGCGATCCATCAGCGTTTTGCGAAGGCGGAATCACAGGAGCAGTTCCACCGCGACCGTCTTCGTGCGCTGCTGGAGCATTCGCTCGACACCATCGCCGTCATCAGTCCCGAGGGGATCGTCGATTATGTGACACCATCCTCCGGCGCACTTTGGGGATGGTCATTCCATGAAGTGCAGGGGAAGAATATCTTTTCACTTGTCCACCGCGAGGACCTCGCTGCGTTCCGGTCGTTCATTGCAGAGAGCAGTGACAAGAATAAGAGCGGCGCCTCCCTCGAATGCCGGTGGAATCATACGGACGGTTCGGTGAAGTTCTCCGATGTTCTGGCCATAGATCTTACCGCCGAGCCTGCGGTAAAAGGGATCGTCGTGACGATCCGTGATATCACCGAACGAAAGAAGAATGAAGAGAAGATGATGCGCGTACAGCGCCTGGAGAATATCGGATTCCTCTCCAGCGGTATCGCGCATGATCTGAACAATGTGCTTAGTCCCGTTCTGCTCTCGGTCCAGCTGCTGCTGAAGGATCCGTCACGCGACCGCTCACAGAAGATCCTGAACAACCTCGTTGAGATCGTCACCCGCGGTATCGATCTGGTGAAGCAGGTGACGGTGATCGCGAAAGGAATGGAACGGAAGCATCATCCCATCCAGGCGAAATATCTTCTGCGGGAGATGAAACAGTTCGTCGAACAGACCTTCCCGGACTCGATCTCCGTGATGCTCGATTACGATAATGATCTTTGGCTCATCAAAGGTGATACCACACAGATCCATCAGATACTGCTGAATCTCTGCATCAATGCGCGCGATGCAATGCAGGGAGGAGGAACGATCCGGCTGGATGCGCACAACACGCTTGTTGATGCACCTCTGCAGTTCGGGAAGGATCTTCTGGAACCCGGTGCATACGTCACGGTCTCCGTTTCTGATTCCGGTGCCGGAATGTCCGCAGAAGTGATGGCGAGGATCTTCGATCCGTTCTTCACGACGAAAGGGAAGGATTCGGGGACCGGCCTTGGACTAGCAACGGTCGCGAATATTGTTCAGCAGCACAAAGCATATCTTTCCGTGAAGAGCGCGGTCAACGACGGAACCACATTCAGCATTATGTTCCATGCTGAGCAGATAAAAGAGGAAGTGACCGAGAAGAAGGATGAATTGATCAGCATCCCGGTGAATAACACGGAAGGGATCCTGTTCATCGACGACGAGGCCGTGCTGCACGATATCTCGCGGCTTGTTCTTGAGAATTACGGATACAAAGTCTTTTCGGCATTCGACGGTGCGGAAGGGATCGCGACCTATCTCAATCATAAGGATGAGATCCATCTTGCCATCGTCGACATGCGCATGCCGATCATGAACGGTATCGCAACCACACGTGCGCTGATGAAGATCAATCCGTCACTGCCGATCATCGCCGCGAGCGCGACGAATGACGAACAGGTGAAGGAAGTCCTGTCGCAGGGAGCCAAAGAATTCATCGTGAAGCCGTTCTCCGTTGAGAACGTGCTCTCCACCATCTACCGCATTCTGCACGGTCCGGCGGATTCCAACTGACGATCACACAATACGCTGTACACAACAACGTCCCGGCTGTTGACCGGGACGCTGTTGTAATGTACCATTCTGCATTCTTCACTCTTATTTTTGAATTCTATTTCTCCAGCCATTCCTTCCATCCGTCATACCGGAATTCCCGTCCGAGAAATTCATTCACCATCTCCGATGCCGGTGTCGAGCCGCCGCGGGCGAGCACAAGATCGCGGTATCGTTTTGCGATACCGGGCTGCATCATATTCTTCCTGTCGAACAGTCCGAAGAAATCTTTCGCGATCACCAGTGACCACATATACGTGTAATAGATAGCGGAGTATCCGTCCAAATGACCGAACGATGTCTGGAAGTGCGTACCTTCAACATACTTATAGGGAGTGTACCGTTCTCGCAGTTCTTTGGAGAGTGCTGTTGTGTCGACGGAGTCCGGTGACCGGTCGTAGCAGGAGAGAGCGAGTTTTGCGTAGAACATCTGCTGACGGACGAAGAGACCTTTGCCGAATTCATCCGCTCGCTTCATCTGTGCCACCAGTTCCGCCGGGATCGGTTCGCCGGTCTCATGATGTTTCGCGAATGTCTGCAGTGTGGATGCATCCCATGCCCATTCTTCAAGGAGCTGAGAAGGAACTTCAACGAAATCCCACTCGCACGAGATCCCGGAAAGTCCCATCCACGGTTGTCGTCCCGCGAACAGATGATGGAGCAGATGTCCGAACTCGTGGAAGAATGTCTCCACATCGTTATGCTCCATCAATCCCGGATCCCCTTCAATACCCCCGGGAAAATTGCAGATGAGTGCCGCTTCTGGAATTTGCCCGCCTGCACCAAAGATGTCGCCTCCCGGCAGTCGGGCAGGCTGGCCGGCAACACCGTTGCAGATACCGAATTGAGCGGCGTGATTGTATTTGTTCTCGCGCGGATGCATGTCCAGATAGAATCGTCCCGTCAGCTCACCGTTCTCGAACATCTCAAAACATTCTACGGACTCATGCCACACCGGAACTGCGGAGTTGATGCGGAACTCCACATCGAATAATCTGCTCATCGTGTCGAGGATCCCCTGCCGTACTTTTGCATACTGAAAATAGGGACGTACCTTTTGCGCATCGAAACTGTATTCTGTCCTTTTGAGCAGTTCGGAATAATATCCCGCTTCCCACGGGACGATCTCTGATGCACCCGCAACGTCCTGCTGCTTCCGCGACAGCAGCTGCTGATAGTCCACAGTCGATTTAGTAAGAGATGCTGATGCGATATGTTCGATGAATTCCGATGCGTTCTTTTCACTTCCAACCATCTTATCTGCAGTGACACACGCGGCGTAATTCGGGAATCCGAGCAGCTGCGCAAGTTCATACCGTTTCGCGATCAGCCGGTCCAGCACATCCATATTCTTCGGATAAGCGCGGTTGTTGAATTCCATATACATCCGTTTCCGCAGCGTGTCGCTTTTCGCGTACGTCAACACCGGAACTGCATCGGGATATTCGGTGGTAAGGATGATCTCGCCATTCTCATCCGGCGCATGACGGTCGATGTAATCCTGCGGCAGCCCTTCCAGTTCGGTCGCATCCTTCACCGTAACGCTCCGCTTGTCCTCGCGGATGTTGCGGGAGAATTCCTGACTGATCAGGACGAGTTCTTCGCGGACCGCCTTGATCTTTGTCCGTGTTGCTTCATCCTTATCCACGCCGGCGAGACGGAAATCGCGGAGGGTCTTCGTCACGAAATATTTCGTTGTCTCGTCCGCGCCGGTCAGGTCGACCGCGATCAATGCATCATAGAGAGAGCGGTTCAGCGATAGCTCGGCGCCGAACGCGGAGACCTTCTGGCTGAACTGCTCCGATGTTGTTCGGATCGTCTCGTCCGGATGGACATTCTCCATCAGATTCGCCTGCGAACCGACCGCATCAAGGTCCGTCAGGATCGAATCATAGCGGCGAAGTGTATTTTCCACGGTCCGCTGTCCGGTCACCCGGAGAAGTTCGTCAAGGGACCGCTGTGCATTGGAAAGATGGGAATCGAGTTTGTTGGAGAGATCGTCCGAAGTGATAATATTCGAATAGAATGGTTTGCCGGTTGTCATACAGAAGTGATCAGAGTGTTTGATGATAAAAGAAGGACCCGTCATACGGGTCGTTGAGAAACTATGATTGACATAATATGCGAAATAATCCGGTGGAGGGAAAGTGAAGCAGGGTCAGGACTGCAGCCAAAGCACCGCATCCTCATAATCGCGGAATACATGGATCTCTTCGGGTGCTTCATCGCCGCGGAGCATCTCGTACATGCGGGACATCCCGAATGTGATATCCGATCCGGCGATGATGGCAAGCCTGGTGTGATTCCCTAATTGATCGACGGGGGAGTAGAGCGAGATGAGATGCTGCAGCGCTTCCGATGATACGTCTAGTTTTTCTACGGACCGCAGATCGACCAGATCGTTCGCCGTCGGTTCATAATCCGGTTTCGCCAGCAGCTCGCGGTAGGCAACGATCAGTTCTTCATCCGTCACTGTTCCGGAATATGTGGCGGTGCGGATGTTCGTGTCGATATCGAAAGTGAAAGTGATCATACTGTTCTTGTGTATGGCAAATCTAAGCGGAATCCCTCTCAATCGCAACCGCGGAGAAGTACGTATTTACGTCATTGCTAAAGCATCAACCTTTGGGTAATATTCGGCCGTTGAACATGAATTCGATATTCCCTTATCTATTGGAGTTGTTATGACCTTACGAATTTTAACGCTGCTGTCGATCGCAATGATCATGATGTCTGCCGGCTGCGATAAAGAAGAGAGCACCAATCCTGTCAAGACCGTCGATCCGGGATTGACATCAAGTTCCACCGGACTGAGTGTCCTGCTCGGTGGTGACGGAAAAGCGGTCATCGGCGGCGGGACTGAACCGTATGCTGTCGCTTCAGTTTCGAATCCCTCCATTGCCACTGCAAGAATGGCTTCACGTGAATTACAGGTCTCCGGACTTGCCGAAGGTGCGTCAGTTGTAAAAGTGACCGATGCTTCTTCTCCGGCAAAGAGTATCTCTGTGAATGTTACGGTTGTGAAATCCTATACCGCAGGGATCGTAGGCGGCGTTGCATTCACATCCAACCGCGGGAATTTTAACGTGAACGGGATCGGCGAATATGCCTCAGTTCCTCCGACATCCGGACAGGGTGCCATTGCCATGCAGGATTTTGAATCACTCTACATCCTTGCATACAAAGTGAATTCAACGACCAGTCTCGATATTACGCTGATCGGTTTTCAAAGCAATACATCGAACTATACCGGAACATTCTATTATCCCGGTTCGGGAAAGGTGACCTACATCTCATATTATCCGAACACGAACCCGAACGATACCACATTCCTCAACGCGGGATATCTGCTCTCGGGGAGCGCCACGGCGGTGATGGAATCGATCTCGTCCACCGCGATGAAAGGGTCCTTCTCCGGGAACGGATATTATTTCAGCAACGGTGCAATGAATACCTCCATCGGATTCAATGTGACCAATGGTCTATTCAATGTCCCCATCGTGCGGATCGATCTGATGCCGGAGCGTTCGTTGGAGAAGAAGGTGTCGAGGATGGTAAAAATGATCATGGGACGCACAGCCCGGTTCTAAAGGTATCCGCGAAGAACGCGAAGAATCGCGAAAAGGAACGATCCACGAATCACACGAATGATCACCAATATTCTTTTGCGCGAAGTCTTTGTGTCTTAATGGATTGCTCAATTCTGAATCCAACTATGTAAGCTTTTTTATCAGTTCTGTATTGCAGCGCGGACACCTTACAAAGGTGTCCAACATTTTTCTCGGTGTTCTTCGTGTCTTAGTGGTTTGCTATGTTCCAAATCTCATCCGTGTAAATCCGTTTTTTCCGTCTGATCCGTGTGCTATTGATCATAGTTTCTCGATCAGCAGGCGCAGGATCTTCAGTTTCCATTCTTTGTACGGCGGCGTCTTCAGGAACCAGAACTCCAGCCAGGTCGCTTTTTCCATGATGGATTTGAAATGGGAGAATGTTTTGAATCCTTCAGCGCCGTGATATGCGCCGATACCGCTTGAACCCACGCCGCCCAGAGGAAGATGGTCGTTCGCAAAATACATCACCGCATCGTTCTGCGAACCTCCGCCGAACGAGAGTCCGCTGAACAGCTGCTCTTTCTCCCCGTTGTTCGAACCGAAGACATATAACGATAACGGTTTCGGATATTCCTTCACTTTAGCTACGGCTGCATTCAGGTCGTCGTACCGTACTACCGGCAGCACAGGACCGAAGATCTCCTCATTCATGATCTCGTCATCGAACGTGACATTGTGCAGGATGGTGGGCGAAATGAATTTGTTCTTCACATCCACGACTCCGCCGTAATAGACCTTCTTCGGGTCGATCAGTTTTCCGATCCGTTCCGCATGACGTTCGTTGACGATCGCCATGTAATTCTCCGACACTCCGTTCTGCGGATAATGTTTCTCCATCAGCGTGCGCATCTCTTTCAGCAGCTGCTGCTCAACGGAAGAGTGGACAAGAAGATAATCCACCGCAACGCAGGTCTGTCCCGCATTCAATAGTTTCGCCCAGACGATCCGCTTTGCGCATGTCGGAATATCGCAGTCCGGCAGGACGAAGGCAGGATTCTTCCCGCCGAGTTCGAGTGTCACGGGAGTCATGTGTTTCGCCGCTGCTTCGTAAACGATCTGTCCGATCTTCGTCCCGCCGGTGAAGAAGATGTAGTCGAACTTCTGCTCGAGGATCTCTTTCGCTTTTTCTGCGCCGCCTTCCACGGCGTAACAATATTCGGGAGTAAATGTTTCGTTGATCAGTTTGGCCATCACTGCGGATGTCTGCGGTGCGACCTCGCTCGGTTTTACGACGGCGGTATTTCCAGCGGCAAGTGCATCAACCAGCGGCAGGAGTGTCAACTGATACGGATAATTCCATGCTCCGGCGATGTACGTCACTCCGCGCGGTTCGGCAAGCCGGTAACTGCGGGAAGGAATGTTCAGCAAATTCGTCCGTACGCGCTGTTTTTTACTCCATTTCCGCACATTCTTCATCATGAACGAAAGCTCGCGGTAGACAAGCGACAACTCGGATGTGAATGTATCGTAGCGGGATTTTTTCAGGTCCGCATAGATCGCATCAAACAAGAATTGTTCGTTCGCCTTTAATGCTGTCTCAAGTTTCTTCAATTGCGTCAGGCGGAAGTCAACGGAGCGTGTAGCCCCTGTTTGAAAGAATGCACGCTGTGCGGCGACGGTCTCTTTGATTGTCATATGATCAT
>JBMOHT010000079.1:0-15965 GCA_049317705.1 Bacteroidota bacterium
AGTGTGTTCGGATTCTTCCCGAAGGATTTCGGGACAGGCGTTCTGTTCAATCTCGGCAAGGAATCCGGTCTGGTGCACAAGTATGTCGACACGGATGTGATCAACGGAATGCGGTACTATTATGCCGTTACAGCGTACGACCGCGGGGATGTTACAAAGAATATCGGACCGACGGAGACGACGATCTTCGTGAATGTTGATCAATCCGGCAATATCCAGTTCGGCGAGAACGTTCTTGCGGCAACACCTCAGTCACCGTCACTTGGATATCAGGGAGCAGGATTTGCCATAGCACCGAAACTGCAGGGGAGCGGATTCACCAGCGGCAAGGTCGGTGTGAATATCATCAATCCCGATTCGGTAAAGGATGGTGACGAGTATGAGATCCAGTTCCTTGACCAGTCCATGGACAAGAAAGACAACAACAATAATAATCTCATCGATAAAGCGGATAAGACCGAACTCCTTCCGAACGTAACGTCGGGATATGTGCTGAAGAATATTACGCGTAACTCCATTCTCGATACCACATGGATCTATACCTGGAAGATCGAGAACAACGTACCGAAACTGACGCAGAATCTTTATGACGATAAGGACGGCGATCCCAATTCGTTCACGAAAGTGCAGAACGGACTGGAGATCTATGTGAAGAACCCGATTCCCGCCGTCTATAATGATGAAGCAATCGGTATCTCCAAAGGGATCAAATGGAGCAGCACGATCGATCCGTTGAAAGCGTATCAGCTGCAGTTCGATAAATTCGCACTGTCGGGATTCAAACCGGGAACGGTCTATCCGCGTCAGTACCGTGTCGTCTTTGATTCCGTCATCGTCGATACATCGGATCAGATCAAACTGCCGCTGGCGACAGGAACGGGAACCATCCCGGTCCCGCGCGTGCCGGTGAACTTCAAAGTGTACGACATGCAGAGCGGAGATCCGATCCGGTTCGGTTTCATTGAAAGCAATCTTGTGCAGCCCGTTGTTCGACCGAAAGGATATTTCTCGGCGAAGGATAGGATAGTCTTCTACGAGAAACTGATCAACGATTCGGTGCTGATCACCTACAGCGTGCTGAATAACGACAACGAAGACACGACCT
This sequence comes from Bacteroidota bacterium, assembly GCA_049317705.1. Classification (GTDB taxonomy): domain Bacteria; phylum Bacteroidota; class Ignavibacteria; order UBA10030; family UBA8401; genus UBA8401. The sequence continues at coordinate 1,106 of JBMOHT010000079.1, forward strand.
ATTTCTCAAAGAACAATCGGTATGTCGGCAAAGGTGATACGCTGTTCCTCTATACCGATAATCAGTTCAATGCCAGCATACGTTATCGGTTCACGGTCCGCGGACAGAGCATCAATAATGCTGCGGCAAAGCAGACCATGTCGAACATCAAAGTGGTCCCGAATCCGTACATCATTTCGGCCATCTGGGAACCGAGAAATCCGTACACCTCCGGCAGAGGGGACCGTGTGATCCAGTTCATTAATCTTCCGCAGCAGTGCACCATCAGGATCTATACGGTGGACGGAACGCTCGTTCGGACACTGGACCACAATTCGTCCATGAACAACGGCGCGGAGACATGGAATCTTCTGACAAAAGAGAATATGGATGTCTCCTACGGTGTCTATGTCTATCATGTCGATGCGCCCGGTGTTGGTCAGCATATCGGAAAGATATTCATCATCAAATAATGCAGGAACACTGCTGTTCCGTTTCGTCACTCGGGATTTCGTTGGGATTGAAGCTCAACGAAATCTCATTTTAAACCGTTCCGTTATACACGTCCGTCCGGTGCGCAGGCGGTCCGGAGATTCTCTTCAAAAATTGCCGTACATTGAAAAAATCAATGTACTACCGTGAGGTCCGTCCGACAATGTTCTCTCTGTTCACTATCATCACCGCACTGACACTTCTCGGCACCGCTGTGCCGACGCAGAATGATACTGCTGTCATCGCATCCTTTGCGGGCCGCACTATCACGCTGCAGGAGTTCAGACTCGCATATCTGGATGCGATGAAGGATCCGGCGGTGTTCGATTCTCCTGAACGCAGGAAGGAATTTCTTGATGAGATGATCGCTGCCCGACTGCTTGCATCGGAAGCGGTCAAACAGGGATTGGCGAAAGATGAACTGACTTCCAACCGCATCAACGCATACCGCCGGAAGGTGCTGCGGGATGAGCATTTCACGTCTGTCATCAAGCCGAAGGTGAGAACGGAAGAGAAGGATGTTGAAGAAGCATATCAATTCACCCAGGAACAGCGGCGAGTGAGTCATCTGTTCTTCACGCGGTCCACCGCCGCGGATTCGGCTTACGACCGGCTGATGCACGGCGCATCCTTCGACAGCATCGCCGCAGTCATCTTTACGGATAGCGCTCTCGCTTCTACCGGCGGTGATCTCGGTTGGGTGGAGTGGGATCAGATGGATTATGACCTTGCCATGACCGCGTTCCGTCTGCTGCCCGATGTCTTCTCGCGGCCGATACATTCGCAGTACGGTTATCATATCCTGAAGGTGACGGACTTCAAGAAGCATCCCATGATCACTCGGCAACAGTATGCTGAGAGGAGACGAAAGACGAAGTATCTGTTGGAGAACAAGATCGGCGATACATACGCGCTGGAATATATCACGCGCATGCTGGCTTCGGCATCGATCCGTCTAAAACCGGAAGTGATGCAGTTCGTTGACGGAAAATTGTCCCGTCAGTTCACCCGCAAACCAAAACCAGCCGATCAGATGTCCCCGCTGCAGCTGCGCGATTCGGAAGTGAAGCTGATCGAAACATCCATGTGGGATGCACGGAACGATGTGATGGCGGAGATCAACGGTCAACCGATGACGGTGGCAGATTTCATCGGCTTCATGCAGTATATCCCGTATGCCGTTACCTACTCCGGTTTCCGGAAGACATTCGATTATGCGGTCCGCGATTTCCTGATCGCGCATGAAGCAGAAGCGCTTGGACTCGAACAAAAGAATATTGTCCGAGTGCGGACGGAGCTCTATAAGGAATTCCTTCTGCAGAATGCGCTTCGCAGCATCCTCGTCCGCGACGTGACCGTTTCTTCGAAGGAGATCCGTTCCTACTACGATCGGAACAAGAACTCCTATCCGAACATGAATTTTGAACAAGCAAGACCATTCCTTACCGAAACAGTGCTGAATACAAAGAGACAAAAAGCCGTTCCATCGTTCGTCGCTCGGATGCTCGCCGGAAGGCCGATCACACGCCGGATGGAGATCATTAATTCATATTACAATGCGGTCTCCGCAAAAGAGATCCGTCCTGCAACCGCCGATTCAAATTGACCTTTCACATTTTGACCATACTTCTATGAGATATTTTCTGTTCCTCCTGCTGCTCCTTCCCGCTGCGCTCAATTCACAGGTGACCGGGTATTCCCTGAATTTCAATGATAATTCCATGAACGGCTGGGTGACCGACCATAGTCGCACCTTCCAGCTCTCTGCGGACAGCGGTGCGCTGAAGATCGGTTATACCAGGACAGCATCCAGCGATATGTGGGATAATTTCAATTACACTCCTCCACAGAATATCGATATTTCATCGACCAAGACCATCACTGTCCGAGTTCGTTCCACGGTCGGCACATCGCTGTCGTTCAAATCCGTATTTGCTTCCGGCGAGCAGTATCTCACGAAGAATATCCTCGGGGATAATGAATGGCACACGATCATCTTCGTCTATAGTAATCCGGCAAGCTATGTCGTGAATAAACTGTATCTCTATCTGGACGGCGGCTCGACCGTCCTGCGTTCCGGCACAGTGTATTTCGATGACGTCCGGTTCGGCGACTCTGCAACGGTTGCAGCGGACAATTCTTCGCTGACACGCGCGATTGGATCGGTGAACAAATTGCTCCTCAATTCGGCGGAAGGGACTCAGGAAGGACAATTTCCCGCCGGTTCAAAGGCAGTGCTTCAAAATGCAGTGACCTCCGCACAATCATTCCTGACATCGACCGACCAGAAGAAGATCGATCAGGCAGTATGGGATCTGTTCGATGCCGCCTCAACGTTCGAACGGAATGTGAAGACGCTCTCGGTGAAGCTCGTCGACTCGCTCGCCACGAAAGAGACTCGGTATCTGTATCTGAATATGAATGCGATAGCACCGACATCGATGCTGTTCGGCATGCATGATGTGACCGGATACGGGGTCGGATGGACCGGCGATGATGACCGAAGCGATATCAAAAGCGTTGTGGGAGAATATCCGTCCTTCTATGCAGAGGATATCACCTCCATCGACCAGAACAATAATGTGGACCGGTTCACGTACCGCGTGACCTCAGCGTATAACAGAGGCGGTGTCATTTCATTCGTCTGGCATATGCTCGATCCGCTTGGACGGGGATTCTATCAATCCGACGTGAACAACGAGAAGATCGTTCCGATGATCCTTCCGGGCGGTGCGTATCACCTTGCATATAAAGCGCGTCTGAAAAAGATCGCGCTCTTCCTGAAAGGACTGCGCGGAGCAAAAGGAGAATCCATTCCGATCATCTTCAGACCGTTCCATGAGCATACCGGAAACTGGTTCTGGTGGGGCGCGGGAAATGCTACCACACAGGAATTCAATTCCGTCTGGCAGATGACCGTTCAATACCTGCGCGATTCCATGAACGTTCATAATCTGCTCTTCGCTCTTTCTCCGAGTCTGGATCATGTGGGGAGCGGAAATCAATATTACAATATCTATCCCGGAGATAATTATGTGGATGTGTTCGGAACCGATTTCTATTTCGGGAATACCGTCTCGGAAGGGGATATCACGACATTCACGCAGCGTCTGAATACCTTCGTCGGGAAAGCATTGGGAAAATCGAAGATGGCCGCACTCACAGAGGTCGGACAGGAAGCACTTCCGACAACGAACTGGTTCACGAATGCACTCCTCCGGCCGATCAAGGATGATACGATCAATACAAATATTGCATATGCCGCCGTCTGGAGAAATGCCAGCACGACGCATCATTATGCTCCGTATCCGGGTCATTCAAGCGTACCGGATTTCATCAAATTCTATAACGATCCGTACACTATCTTCGAGACGGACGTACCGAAACTCTATCTTGCGCCGGCACCGGATACGACCGCACCGATGATCGTCACGAGGATCGATACGATGATGATCTTTTTCAAGCAGCAGTTCGATCTCTCGCTGAAGACGAATGAACGGGCATACGTGAAGTACGGTCCTGCCGATCTTCCGTTCGAATCACTGCCGTTCGTCTTTACTGGCGGAGGCGGAATGAATCACACGGCGCAGCTCACTTTGGCGCATGGTCAAAAAGCGAAGATCTACGTCCGTACGAAGGACCTCTTCGGCAACACGGCGAAACAATCCGCAGTGATCGACTACACGGTCGATACGCTCGAAGCGCCGATCCTCTGGACCGATATGCGTTATCCCATTCCGAGTTGGGCATCCGGTGCAACACCCATCGGCACCGATGCTGCGGCGGTGACCAAATCCCAGTCCGTCAGGACGGTCTACTTCCGGAAAACGTTCTCCATTACAACACTGCCGACAGCATTCGCCGTGCTGATCAAATCGTACGGCGGCTGTGTCGTCTATCTGAATGGTGCAGAAGTGGGCAGGATCAATATGCCGAATACCAATCCGGTCCTGTTCGATACCGATCCGACAACAGCGGCGGCTTTCAATCAGTATCTCGTGGTCGATTCCGTGGGACGGAAGAATCTGAAGGTCGGCGAGAATCTCATCGCAGTTGAGATCCATGCGCCGACCGGTTCGCCGGTGCTGAGTTTCAATTCACTGGCAATCAATCAGGTGAACGCCGCATTTTATCCGCTTAATTCTCCCTGGACATACTTCGATAAAGGATACCGTCCAGCGGACATGAAAGTGAAACAGATCCTTGGAGTCGTGGATGATGCATCAGTTCCGCTCACTATGTCGCTGCACGGGAATTATCCGAATCCGTTCAATCCCTCCACGACCGTCCGGTATTCGCTTTCACAGCGCAGCGACGTCCGGCTGGAAGTGTATGATATCTTAGGTCGAAGGATCTCTGTGCTGGTGGATGAACTGCAGAATACCGGTATATATGATGTCCGGTTCGATGGGCGGAATCTCTCCAGCGGTATCTATTTCGTGCGGATGCAGGCCGGCGTCTATTCTACGGTCCATAAAATGACATTGTTGAAATAAGGTGCTTCCGACAGGAAGAGTTTCTTATATTGGAATTATAATTTTATGAATGTATCGTTCCTACTAATTGTGCCGTCAACGATCGTACCGTGAAGAATTTCGCCAAACAATACTGGGGAGCAATGCTGTTGGTGGTCGTTGCATTGCTCTATCTCATCCCATATTACTTCGCCATCCGGCAGGAGAAAGATCCCGTCATTGAGATCTATTTTGCAGACAGGATCACAGCCGCTCACCAAGTGCTCATCGATAAATACAACGCGCTGAATGCCGGCAGGGTGAGGGTTGTTCCGACCGATTTTCCGAATGACGATTTCAGCACGAACGAACGGAAAGAGATCCTTGCGCGTTCATTGAGGGGCGAAGGGGACGGCATCGATCTATTCGCCGTTGATGTGATCTGGGTGGCGCGGTTCGCTAAATGGTGTGAGCCTCTCGGGAATTATTTCACGCCGGAAGAATTGAGAAAGATCTCCACGATCTCACTTCAGGCATGTTACATCGATTCTCACCTCGTGGCGATCCCGTTCGTACGTGATCAAGGAGTGCTACTCTATCGGGAGGATCTTCTTCGACAGATGCCCGGCGGTCCGGCGATGATCCGCCGCCTCGACAAGGGGATCACGTGGGATGAGTTCTCTGCGTTCAATCGCGGACAGTCGAAACGACAGCCGTTCTATATCTTTCCTGCGGCGGAATATGAAGGGATGATCTGCAGTTTTATCGAGAATTTACTGAGTGTCGATCCGGAGTATTTTTCCCGTCATGGTTTCGATTTCAATACACCGGAGGCACGAAAGACGCTTCAGTTGATGGTCGATCTCATCAATAAGGACCGTTCCACACCATCCATTGTTACATCGTTCACGGAAGTCCCGAGTTTTAAATATTTCATTGAGAATGACGGTCTCTTTATCCGCGGATGGACGACCTATGATAAGGACTTTGAAAAGTCACCATTTGATGTGAAGAAACAGTCGATGCTGAAGAAGGCCCCTCTACCGTTCATGGCAGGCGGAACACCTTCATCCGTTCTCGGCGGTTGGGACCTGATGATCTCGAAGTTCAGCACGAAGAAAGAGGCGGTAGCCGATTTTGTAAAGTTCCTCATCCGCGAGGAATCGCAGGAGATATTCTATTCTCAGAGCGGTTATTATCCCGTATTGAATTCTTTCTATGAGGATTCTTCCTATTCCCGAAAATACCCGGACATTAGTTTCATTAAGACACTGCTCAAAAGCGGAGTGTACCGGCCGTCGCATCAGGATTACACGAAGTACTCCAAGATCATGTCATACTATTTTACACTGGCATTGAAGAAGAGGATCACTGTGAATGAAGCGCTGGAGAGGACAACAATGGCCATCCATTCCGATAAATCGATGACTGATACCTATTAGCCATGACCTACGGCCAATTTAAGATTCCGGAGAATGTCCGCAAAAAACTCTCTCAATACCGGTTTGAGATACGGCACATCATTGTCCTGTTCATCGTTCTGATCTCATTCCAGATCATCCTTGCACTCTTCCAAAAGTCCCTCCTCGGCGGTTTCCTGTCGGAGACACAGAACTGGTTCCAGAAATACTATGCCGAGCGGCTCGCCATCGTTACATCGACGAACGTTGAACTGTTGTTCGAGAATCATCAGCGCATCCGCACGTATGATGAGGAGAACGAGAACGGGATGATCTACTCGCTGAACGTTATCATCAAACAGCAGCTCATCCAGCGGAGCGTCGAGGATATCTGCCTCATTCTGATGAAGGACCATCAGATGTATGTGATCGACAGCGGACAGAAACTCTATGCGTATTTCAGCAATACGCTCCCTCCGGTCGGTTCGGACGGGGATTCGAGGCACCGCACCGGCATCGAGTTCTTCCAGCGGATGAAGGAGAATATCAAAGCGAACGAGAAGATCATCAGCGCCGTTTCGAACGAGAAGACCTTCAATGTGCTTGTTCCGTTCGTTCCCGAAGGGGAATACCGGGGAGTGCTCTACATGCGCGTTACGCCGGATTTCACCTTCCTGACGGATGAGGTCCGTTCGAACTTCGATCAGGCATCCATCATCTTCTCCGCGCTCATCTTTGTCGGACTGATCACCATCTTTATCGTGTCGTCACGCGCAGTGGCAGAGAGGAACGAAGCGCAGGACCGGCTGCTGGTGGAACATGAGGATAATGTCGGCAAACAGATCCAGCTTGAGAAGGAATCCATCTTCACCAAACGTATTTATCACACGCATCATAAGGCGGAGAAGATCATGGGATTCATCAAGTCCGACGTCCGCCTGATGAAACCGGAGAATCTCGATGAACTGAAACTGAGGGTCATAACATATTCCAACTTCATCTCCCGTATCATCTATGACATGAAATGGTACGATCAGGACATCAACACGATCATCAATCCCGTCTTCCGGACCAATATCAACGCAGTGATCGAGTTCATCGCACAGAATGTCTTCCTGCGTGTCTCCAGCAAGAACGATATGTTCACGTTCACGATGGACCTGGACCGTGAGATCCCGACCGTACATGTGAACGAGTTCATCATCTGGGAGATCTTCGAACCGCTCATCCAGAATGCCATCGATCACGGGAACAAGGATACCATCGGTATCACGCTTCGGACAAAGTATCACCGTGAGTTGCACACCACGACCATTGAGATCATAGATAATGGTCAGGGGATCAGGAAGGAACTGTTGGAGACGGATGGAAGAGGGATCAAGAAGATCTTTTTGGAGAAGAATACCACACAAAAGCAGCCGAGCTCGCATTCCGGGTACGGCTGCTATATTGCGTATCAAATGGCCGTCGGGAAGTGCGGATGGGGACTGGATGCCGAGAATCTCGATCCGGCCGGCTGTGTTTTCACCATTACCATTAAACATTGACCGCTATGAATATCAAGACTGTGATCAAGATCCTGTTGATCGAGGATGAGGACTTCGACGTTGCCCGTGTGAAGAGCACCGTCAGCGTCTTCTCGAACCGCATCAGCGTTGAGGATGTCGTGTCGAACGGCAAAGCGGCGCTGAAACTGCTGCAGAAGAATCCTGAATTGTATGATGTCGTGATCCTCGATTATCAGATCTCCGGAGGCCTGCGGGGTGAGGAACTCATCCGTGAGATCAAATTGGTCGATCCATTCATCCAGATCATCGTTATCACGAAGATGACGATCAATCTCACCGATTTCACCTTCGCCAATAATCTGCTCAAGGCGGGAGCGTTCTGGTACTGCACGAAATACCCGGGGAACATCGAGGAGTTCATCTATCAGCCGACCGACTTCGTCCTGAGCATCTTCAATGCGTATGAGAAGAAGAAACTGGAGAAGCAGAAGGTCAAATCCGACAAACGGCTGATGAAGAATATCGAGGGGATCCTCGCATCGAAGAAGATCATCGGTGAATCGAAACCGATGGTGCATCTGAAGGAACAGATCGAGAAGTATGCGAAGAGCGAAGTGAACATCCTCATCTCGGGAAATTCCGGTACCGGGAAAGAACTCGTAGCATGGAACATCCACTTGAAGAGTAAACGGAAGGATGAGAACTTCGTCCCGATCAACTGCGGCAGCATCCCCCATGACCTTATTGAAAGTGAATTGTTCGGTCATGAGAAAGGTTCATTCACCGGTGCGAATGCGAACAAACTTGGACTCTTCGAAGTAGGGAACAACGGCACCGTGTTCCTGGACGAAGTGTCGGAACTTTCGACCACCGCTCAGGTGAAACTGCTGCGCGTGATACAGGAAGGGGAGATCGAGAAAGTGGGACGCGTCGGAACTCTTTCCGTGAACGTGAGGATCCTCGCTGCGACCAATAAGAATCTTGCCGATGAGGTGAATGCGGGACGATTCCGCGAGGACCTGTACTACCGTCTGAATGTCGTTCCATTGGAGATCCCGCCGCTCAGCGCCCGTGAGGGCGATGTGATGCTCCTGTTCAATCACTTCCTGGAATATTTCAGTGATGATCTTGACATGCCGAAACCGACGGTCGATCCGAAAGCGGAAGAGATCCTTTCGAACTACAAATGGCCGGGGAATGTGCGGGAATTAAGGAATGTCATCCAACGTCTGGTGCTGAACTGCACGGACCGGATCACGGCGAAGGATGTGAGCGATCCGATGATCCTCCATTCATCCATCGTTCCGAAGGATATGGTCTCCTTCGGCGATAATTACAGCGGACCGATCATGCCGTATAAAGACATGGAAAAGATCTTCCGGACGAACTATTTCAAATATGTCCGCAGTATCTCGGTGAACGATTCCAGCGCAGCAGAACGTCTAGGACTCGCACCGTCGAATTTCTACCGCATGTGCAAAGAACTGGGCATCAAATAACGTGAGAGCATCCTTTCTGATCGTGGCCTCTTTTGCGGTCATTTGCCTGCAGAGCACTTCGGCGCAAATGCAGTATCCTTCCGACACTCTGCGCCTTTCCGTTCCGTGCATGGTCTTCTATTCACCGGCACGGACAGAAAGCGAATCATTGATGGCCCGTTCCGTCTTCAGCTACGATTCATTGAACAGGAATTTTATCATGCTCCGGGAACGCATTGAACCGTTCCTCAATAAGAAAAGTATCGCTTCTGTTCCATCGTCAGCTCGGTACTTCGTGTCGGAACGGAACGATTCACTGCTGCTGGACCGTCGTGCAGAGCAGGAGCATTTCGGTGTCATATTCTTCAGCAGAAAGAAAGATCCGTTGATCCAACGGGGACTCCATACAGACAGCGAAGTATTCACTGCAATGATGAGGTATTTCGATATCCGCCGGTGATAATTCCGAACATTCGAACTAACGTCATTTCTATTAAATAGTCTTGTATTTCCTGACCATGCTTCGGCGCGATGTCGCCGATCTGCTCATCCTGAGCAAATGCCGATGTTGTTTACCTGCCTGCCGGCAGGCAGGTCGGCATGCGCCGAAGGATTACTTAAACGGCGACATCTTGCTCAGCATGAACATTTGTATTTGCAATATCGTTGTTTGGAAATGCCACTAGTCAACGAACCAACAAAAACACTATGAATACTTTCCTCAGTTCTCTCAGACGATATACTGTTGTTCTTTTCCTTTCAGTGGCGCTCCTTGCTGCACAGAACAAACCGATCCGTGTGGCGTGCGTTGGCAACAGCATTACGGACGGCGGCGGAGGTGCGACTGCTTATCCGGCTCAATTAGGCGTATTGCTCGGTGCCCATTATGACGTGAGGAATTTCGGTGTGGGAGGGACGACACTTCTGAAGAAAGGGGATTTCCCGTACTGGAATACCGTGAAGTATCTCGATGCGAAGGACTTCGATCCTCAGATCGTCATCATCAAATTGGGGACGAACGACAGCAAGCCGCAGAATTGGACCTTCAAGAGTGAGTTCTTCACGGATTATGTTGCACTGGTCAATGAATTCCGGAACAACGGGCGGCGTCCGCAGATCATCGTCTGCCGTCCGGTCCCGGTCTTTACGGACGGATTTGGAATCACCGGAAGCATCGTCAAGAATGAGATTATTCCGCTCGTCGATTCCGTCCAAAAGACACTCGGTACATCGATGATCGACTTCTATGCCGCTATGCTGGGACACTCCGATCTCTTTTCGGACGGCATCCATCCGATCGCTGCTGGGTATACAATCATGGCACAGGTTGCGCGTGATTCCATCCTCAATAGTCCTTCCGGTATCATCCGTTCATTCTCGTCTGAACGTCCTTCATTCGAACAGGGAGAATCGGTAAAACTGTTTTGGGAAACGACAAAAAACTCCGCAGTCACGTTGAACGGATCCGTTGTGCAGGGGACCGATTCGGCCGTTGTGACCCCGTCCCAAACAACGGAATATCTTCTCATCACGAACGGAGCTGTGAAGGATACGGCAAAGCTCACGGTCAAATATCTTCCGCCGGGAACCATCAAATCATTTGCGGCTGCATCGCGGTATCTCGATCTCGGATACGGTGATTCAACAACGTTGCAATGGTCCGCCACCAACGGATCGACGGTAACACTGAACGGAACTTCCGTACCCGCATCGAGCACTCGTGTGGTAAAGCCTGTATCAACGACGACATATACACTTCGTGCATCGGGAAATCTCACCGACAGCAGCATCGTCACAGTGAATGTCGTGGAATCAATGAAGATCGACCGCGCGTTGAATAGACCGGTCACAGCATCATCTACCCTCCGCGGATATTCACCGCAGAGTGCCGTTGATGACGATTCCTCATCATTCTGGATCAGCGAGAAATTGAATACTCAGTGGATCAACGTCGATCTCGGAAGATTCGTTACGGTAAAGAAAGTGATCATCCGCTGGGGAAGTGTCTTTGCGAAATCGTACCGCATCGATTTTATCTCCGATTCCGGCGCAGCGAAAGTGCTGTTCTCCAATAGTGCAGGGGACGGCGGCATCGATGAGAAGGATTCGCTGAACGGGACCGGACGGTTCTTTCGATTGCTCTGTCTGAACAAGAGCGTCGCTGATACCGGATACAGTGTCCGTGATCTTCGGATCTACGGATTCCCGCTCGTGCCGACGGCGGTCCGCGGAATTTCAGAGCAGCTTCCGAACGAATATATGCTCTCTCAGAATTATCCCAATCCGTTCAATCCGAGCACGTTGTTCAATTTTCAGATACCGGTCCGTGGACATATATCATTGCGGATATTTGATGCACTCGGCAGAGAAGTTTCAGTGTTAGTTGATGAGGTGAAAGATGGCGGAAGTTATTCCGTTCAATGGAATGCAGAACACGTTTCCAGCGGATTATATTTTGCGAAATTCTCGTCAGGAAGCTACTTCTCAACAAAAAAGATGTTACTTCTGAAATAGCAGAGTTTTCATAGAGGCATGGTAACTGAAAAACATAATGTTACTTTATAAATAAGTGTAACCATTCACCAAACCGCATCCCTTTCAGGATCAACACCAGACAAAAAAATCAGGAAATCCCTCTTTTTTCCTGAAGATCAAGAAATTCGGTTCACATTGATATGAAGATCTCTACACCATTGTTTGGTGCAACTTTAAAGGGACCTACACATATCCCTTTTTTATCGCAATGGCGACCGCTTCGGCCTGGGAGTGGACGTGGAGTTTTTTGTAAATGCGTTTGATGTGAAAGCGGACAGTGTCTTTGCTGATGTTCAGCGTCATTGCGATCGAATAATATGTCTTCCCGGTAATGAGTTCCTTGAGGATCTCGCGTTCGCGGTCCGTCAACAGCGTTGACTCTTCCTTCACCGTATTCTTATTCTTGAAAAAGAGCGTCACTTTACGCGCGATGTGTGAACTCATCGGCGCACCACCTTCATGAGCATCCTTGATCGCTTCCAATAAACGGTCCGGATGAGTTTTCTTCACAAGATATCCGCAGGCACCGGCGACCAGTGCATCGAAGATCAGGTCGTTCTCTTCGTGCACGGTCAGCATCAGGATATTCAGATCCGGCAGGATCCCTTTGACGATCTTCACACCTTCAATTCCGTTCATTCCCGGAAGTTTGATATCCATCAGCAGGAGGTCAGGTTCCAGTGACTTCACCTTTTTCAGCATCGATTCGCAATCCACAAAGGCCCCGACGCAGGAAAATCCTTTTGAACGGTTCAGCAGTGCTGCGAGTGAGTTGTTGATTATCTTATTGTCTTCGACAATGACGACATTGATCATATCTGATTCTTCTTCCTAAATGCTGCCGGTAAATTTGATCATTGAACCGGTCTCCGTTGTAGACTGGATCCGGACGGATCCGCCGATGGCCTGAGCACGGAGCTGCATATTATCGAGTCCGTTGCCGGTACTTCGCTTATTGATATCGAATCCCTGCCCATTATCATACAACGTGATCATGAGCATCCGTCCATTCACTTCGGTATTGATGGATATCTCCGTGCAGGTGCTGTGCTTCAAAGCGTTATTGATCGCTTCCTTGAAGATCAGATAGATGTTCTTCCTGTGTTCCATCGGTAATGAGATCGACTCCATCGAATTCAGATTATTGATATGAAGAAGGATCTGACGGTGGGAAAGGATCTCTTCATATCCATCTTTCAGCTTCAGGAACAGTTCATAGAGCGAATCACGCTTTGGATTGATCAGCCAAACGATGTCGGACATATTCTCGATCAGTTCCCGTGCGATGCCGCCGATATTGCGAACGGAATCCTTGAACACCGCCTGGTCGCTGCTGCCGTCATGATAGACGATATCGCTCAGCATGGAGATCTCCGTGAGACGGGTTCCGATATCATCATGCAGATCGGAAGCGATCTTCAGCCGCAGGCGTTCGATGGTCAATAAATGACGGATGCGGAAGAAAATGATCGATGCTGCGAATGAAAGTCCGGCAAGGATCATCACGGAGATGAACCACCACGTCTTCCAGAACGGAGGGGAGATGATGATCTCGATCGATGTTCCTTGAGTGTTCCATATCCCGTCGTTATTCGAACCCATCACCATGAACAGATATTTTCCCGGATCAAGGTTCGTGTAGGTTACGTAGCGGCGTGTACCGGAACGGATCCACTCCTTGTCGAATCCTTCCATTTTATATGCGTAGGTATTCGATCCCGGCGAGGCAAAATGCAGCGCAGCAAATTCGAACGAGAACACATTCTGATCGTGCGACAAAGTGATCGACGACGTGGATGTGATCGACCGTTTGAACGGTGAATCACCGCCGACGCCGACGGAACGGTTGAAGATCTGAAAATCGGTGATGACGATCGGAGGGATATAGGGGTTGTCTTTGATACTGTCCGGATAGAAGATATTGAATCCGTTGATACCGCCGAAATACATATATCCTTTGGTATCCTTGAAATGGTCGTTCCCGCCGAACTGATTGCTCTGCAAACCGTCGCTTGCCGTGTAATTGCGGACAGTGCCGGTCCTGCGGTCGAATCGGGAGAGTCCTTTATTGGAACTGAGCCACAGGAATCCCTTCGCATCTTCAAGAATTCCGTAGATGACATTATTGACAAGTCCGTTCTTCTCTTCGAAATGGGTGAACGTATTATTGCTGCGGTTGAACTTGTTCAATCCGTTATTAGTGCCGATCCACAGATCTCCGGACCTGTCCTCATGGATGCACCAGACATTATTGTTGCTCAAACTCGACGTGTCGGCAGGATTCTCCTGAAATGACGTGAACTGTTCGGTCCGTTTGTCGAACCGATTGAGACCGCCGCCGAGCGTTCCGAGCCATAAATTGCCGTCGTGAGTTTCGGTGATCGTGTAGACATAATCATGACTGAGACTGTTCGGATCACTGTTGTTCTTAACAAAATATTTTACGGTATTCTTCTCGGGATCATACTTATTCAGTCCTGCCAGCGTTGCCAGCCAGAGTATCCCGGAACTGTCCTCATAAATGCGGATGATGTCATTGCTGCTGATGCTGCTGGGGATATGACCTGTCCGCATATTCCGGAAAGAATCGGAAGAGCGAACATACATATTCAATCCGCCGCCGTTCGTTCCGATCCACAATGTTCCTTTCCTGTCCTCGTTGATTGATCGGATATAATTACTGCTGATGCTCGACGGCCGGTTCTGTTCAAAGTGATAATGGATGAATCTGTCGGTTCGTTCATCGAATCTGTTCAGTCCGTTGCGGGTTCCGATCCATAACGTGCCGGTGTGATCGCGGAAGATCGCCGTTACTTCATTGTTCGTGAGACTGTAAGGATTGAACGGATCACTTTTGTAGTGAAGGAATTTGGCGGCGTTGGGATCGAGTTTGTTCACACCGACATCCGTTCCAAGCCAGATGATCCCGGTCCTGTCCTCAAAGATCGACCAGATGAAATTATGACTGATGCTGTTCGGGTCGGCCGGATCGTGGACGTAGTTGATGAAGGAAA